>JBLINS010000074.1:0-10633 GCA_047639455.1 Candidatus Omnitrophota bacterium | reverse complement strand
CAATCGCTTAAAATTGCGCGGTCACATTTGGATGGTAAACTTTCGGCAAGGATTAAGGAATTGCGTGATGAAATGACCGATATCGTTTGTCATATGGAAGCGCATTTAGATTTTCCTGATGACGATATTGATCCTGAAACACAAAATCAAATTCAGACACGTATTCAAAAAATCATTAAGTCACTCCAAAATTTAATTGAGCATTCAGATACAGGCAAAGTCATTCACCATGGATTAACAGTCGCTTTGACAGGTAAGCCCAATGTGGGTAAATCTAGTTTGTTAAATATGTTAATTGATGAAGATAGAGTCATCGTGAGTGACACTCCTGGCACAACACGGGACACGGTTGAAGTGAATATGGAGGTTGCAGGTTATCACGTCAAACTCATAGACACAGCTGGATTCAGAGAGAGTAAGGACGAGCTGGAGAATAAAAGTCTTCAGCGCGCCGCAAAAATTATCGATGAAGCGCATGTCGTTTTATTCATTATGGATGCGTCTATGGAGCTGGATGCCGTCGAAGCTGAGCGTTTTAAAAGTCTTGCGCACAAATCGCTTGTTCTGGTTGCGAATAAAGAAGACTGTATGCAAACGGCCAATTCTCAAGTCTTTGAAGGCCTAGCTGGAGAAACCCCATTTCTTTTTACATCGGCTAAAACCGGCCAGGGCATAGTTGCTTTGCGCGAGGCCATTATTGTGGATATGCAAAAAGGTCAAGCTGAGCGTAGTGACGAAATCCTAGTGCATTCCGTGCGCCAATTGAACTTATTGAGACAAGCGAATCAATATTTAGAGTTAGCGCTAAAGGCTTTTGATACCAAACTATCCCTTGAATTCCCATCCTCTGACATTCGCTTGGCTATAGACGCTTTAGGTGAAATGGTTGGCGCCATAGTTACAGACGACATTCTAGACAAAATCTTCAGCCGTTTTTGTATTGGCAAGTAAATTAAGATAATTATAATCTGGCGATTTTAGGAAAGTATCCCTTTAGAAAAGTCCGTCATCCTGAACCACGCGTAGCAGCGGTGTGAGGATCTACCAGAAGCCGCGCAGCAGAATCCATGCGTAGCAATGAGAAGATTAATAATAGGCTAAGGTCACCAGTTTAAATGCATTCTGGGGGATCATTACGTCGCTGCTCCGCGCTCCTCATGATGACATCTTCATAGCTTATGGATAACTCAGGATGACGGAGGATTTGCTCTTTTGAGGGTCAAGAGACTATAATATGCGCTTATTATATTGTAACTATATTTAAATATATATCTAATGACAGAGCCTAATTTTACTTCATATATGTTATCTTTAGTTCAAAATCCATGTGTTGTTTCTGGGTTTTGGGGCTGGGGCGTTGCGCAATTATTCAAAGTCATATTGGGTGTGGTGCGAGAAAGACGTTTTGATTTTAAGTGGTTTGTGGGTTCGGGTGGCATGCCTAGTTCACATGCCGCTTTGGTTATGGGTGTGGCGACTAGCATAGGTTTGATTAGTGGGTTTGGCACACCACTATTTGCTTTAGCACTTATGGTGGCATTTATTACGATGTTTGATGCTCAAGGTGTTAGAAGGCAAAGTGGCCGTCAAGCATCGGCTTTGAATCAGATTTTGGATGATTTGGCGCACAATAAGGGCATTCAACAAGAGCCGCTAAAAGAATTGTTTGGACATACGCCAGTTGAGGTTATCGCTGGCGGAATTTTGGGTGTTTGCGTAGCTATCGCAATTACTTAGTCATCAACTAAATTAACTGGATAAATTTAGAATTGTGGACATAAAAAAATCTATTCCCTATATCGTCATTGGCATACTTATTTTAACCGGCCTATTATTTTTTTCCAAAGCCGAAAAAAATTCAGGGTCAGCGACTAACCCAAAACAATCGATTGATGCTCAAACATTGTCTGATAAATTGGCTAGAGCAGATAGTCTGGCTAAGGATGACAAAATATTAGAAGCTCACCAAGCCTATCAAGATTTAGCTCAAAAATTCGGGTCGACCGATATAGGCAAACAAGCTTTTCTCAAATCCAACTCTATTGGCATAGAAGCCTTTTTTGAATCCCTCGATGACTCTAATCGCACTTTTTATACCGTACGATCTGGTGATAACTTGACCCGAATCGCTAAACAATTCGGCGTCACAGCTGGATTGATCCAAATGGCAAATGGTCTGAAGAATGATAAGATATTTCCATTGCAAAAATTGCAGGTGATGACGGATCCATGGAATATTGTCGTAAAAAAATCTTCGAATACATTGCAATTGAATGTAGGCAACCGCATTGTTCGCCAATATGATGTAGCCACTGGCAAGGATAATTCAACACCTGCGGGTGAATTCAAGATTGTGAATCGTTTAGAGGACCCAACTTGGTATTATGCCGAAGAAGGTAAAGTCGAGCCGGCTGGATCGCCCAAAAACCCATTAGGCTCACGTTGGATGGGTTTTGATTTGGAAGGTTATGGCTTGCATGGAACCACCGATCCAGATAAAATTGGTCAGTATGCTACTCTAGGATGTGTGCGTATGTTCAATCATGAAATCGAAGAGTTGTTTAATATTGTGCCTGTAGGCACTACAGTATCTATTGTTGAGTGAAGGATAATTGAATGGCCTATGTTTTAGAATTTGAAAAGCCGATAGCTAATCTCAGGCAAAAAATAGACGAATTAAAGAGCATCTCCAATGATGCGCCTGTTGATTTGCAAAGTGAAATAAAAAAGTTGGAACAAAAGTTAAAAGAGGTTCGTAAACACACCTATGCAAGCTTGACGCCTTGGCAGAGAGTTCAAATAGCTAGGCATCCAGCCAGGCCATATACCTTAGACTACATTGAGTATTTATTTGATGATTTTCGTCAATTTTATGGCGATAGGGCATTTGCCGATGATAAAGCTATGATATGCGGTTTTGGTCATATTGGAACACAAAAATATTTACTTGTTGGTCATCAAAAGGGCCGCGATGCCAAGGAGAACGTATTTCGTAATTTTGGTAGTGCACATCCAGAGGGTTATCGCAAAGCCATGCGCATGATGGCTATGGCGGCTAAGTTTGGCATTCCGATTATTGCTTTAGTGGATACGCCGGGAGCATACCCTGGTGTGGGTGCCGAGGAACGCGGTCAAGCAAATATGATAGCGCTTAATTTGAGGGAGATGGTTGGCCTTGAAGTGCCTATTCTAGTATTTGTGATTGGCGAGGGCGGTTCAGGAGGTGCTTTGGGAATCGGTGTTGGTGACCGAATAGCTGTTTTAGAAAATGCCTATTATTCAGTGATATCGCCAGAAGGGTGTGCGGCCATACTTTGGAAAGATAATAAGCGCGCTTCAGATGCAGCGGCAGCTCTGAAATTAACTTCTAGTGATTTGCTTGATTTAAAGGTAATTGATGCAATGGTTAAAGAGCCCATGGGTGGCGCACATTTGGATCATAAAGCGACAGCAGAAGAATTGAAAAAAACTATTTTGAAGTTTATGAGCGAACTGTCGAGTAAAAGTCCTAGGCAATTAGTGGAGGAAAGATATCAGAAATATCGTCGTATGGGAGAAGTTACGGAGGTTCAAATACCTTGAATAACTTAGATTTAATGGCAGACGCTCCAACTCAAAAGGTTGATTATGAAGTTCCTAGCGCATTGGCCGAAATTTCTTTTGGCACAGGTAAACTTTTTGAAATATTAGCACCTCTTAATTTGGACGATTCAAATCGTTTTGATATTCGTTTATGCTTTGAAGAGTTGCTGATTAATGCCATGAAACACGGCAATGGGTTGGTATGCGAAGTGATGGTAAGAATCACAGTAGCCTATAATGACAAAGAAGTTTATATTTGCGTTACGGATGACGGACCAGGATTTAATCCAGAGCATGTAAAAGACCCGACTGTAGAGGCTAACCTTAATGCAGTATCTGGCCGGGGTGTTTTTTTAGTTCGACATCTAATGAATGAGGTCCGCTATGGAACTTTTGGAAGTTCGGCTGAGATATTAAAGAATATTCATACTAAATGAGTTTCTTGAAATTTGAATTAGTAATTAATCTGATGAGGGAGAGATAATGGACGTGCAATTAAGCGATGAAAACGGCATAACAATTGCCAAAGTTGAAGGTGAAATCAATATATCGACATCACCTGCATTAAAAAAAGAGTTTGAAAAAATTGAAACAGCCAATGTTGTTATTAATTTAGAGCTTGTTGGGTACGTTGATAGCTCAGGCTTGGCCACCTTGGTTGAAGTGCTTAAAAAAGTTCGCGCTAAGGGCGGCGCTCTGCATTTGACACACTTATCTGACAAGGTTGTGAGCTTGTTCGAAATTACCAAATTAGACAAATTGTTCGGCATTTTTTCTAACGATGAAGACGCTATTAGCAACTTTAAATAATTGTTCATACTTCGCTTGGTTGAATCTATAGGAAGAGTAGTTCTTAACGCTTTAGCTGAAACTAAAGGGGTGATTCGACTATTTTTTGAAACGTTGTATTGGATAGTCGTTGGGCCTTTTAAAAAAAGAGCTGTATCTTTAGAGCATGTCGCTTCTCAAGCCGTTTTTGGCGGCGTTAATTCAATCCTCATTGTTTTCTTTGTTTGTTTTGCCATGGGTATGGTTTTGGCCATGCAAAGCGCTTATCAATTAGAGAGCTTTGGCGCTTTGAACATGGTCGCAGCACTCGTTGCTGTTTCTATGGCTCGCGAAATAGGCCCAGTATTAGGGTCATTAGTTATTGCTGGAAGAGTGGGTGCGGCTATTACGGCTGAAATATCCACCATGAAAGTCACTGAGCAAGTTGAGGCTTTAGAAACTTTAGCATTAGACCCGGTTCGTTATTTAGTTGCACCTAGATTTTTGTCTTTGTTGGTGATGCTTCCTTGTCTGATTATGATTGGTGATATCGCAGGCATATTAGGCGGCTACACAGTAGGGACTCTAGCTTTGGGCATTCGTGGCGGTTTGTATTTAGAAGTTTCATTTGATGCATTAATGGCTAAAGATATTTTTTCAGGATTGTTTAAGTCAGCTATCTTTAGCATGATCATAACACTGATTAGTTGTTATCAAGGGCTTAATACACGCGGAGGAGCTGAGGGTGTAGGTCGCGCTACCACTGTTGCCGTTGTGCTTTCGTTTATATTCATTATTTTGGCTGATGCTGTTTTGACCTTTTTATTTTATTTTACCGGATCATAGGAAGCAATATGTCTGAAGAAGCGATTATACAAGTCCGGAATTTAAAAAAGAGCTTTGGCGGACGCGCGGTTTTAAAAGGCGTTAATCTGGATGTCTTTCGTGGTGAGACCATGGTTATTATGGGCGGATCAGGCTGTGGTAAGAGTACTTTGTTGAGGCATGTAATTGGTCAGGTCAAACCCGATGAGGGCACCATCTCTTTATTAGGTAAAGACGTCGCATCTTTAAATCCGACCGAAAAAGACAAATTGAGATTAAAGTTTGGTATGAGTTTTCAATCCTCGGCTTTATTCGATTCAATGACAGTGGGCGAAAATGTTGCTTTGCCATTAAAAGAACATACAGATTTAGACGCGAGTGTGATTAAGATTGTTGTCAAAATGAAGCTAGAGCTGGTTGGATTGACAGGCTTCGAAGACCTAATACCATCTCAATTATCAGGCGGTATGCGTAAACGTGTCGGCATTGCTCGCGCCATAGTTATGGATCCCGAGCTTGTTTTTTATGATGAGCCCACAGCCGGATTGGACCCAGTCATGACTGCTGTAGTTGATAAGCTTATTATGGATTTATCCAAGAAGCTAAATATCACGTCTATGGTTGTGACGCATGATATGAAAAGTGTTTTTAGAATTGCAGATCGCATTATGATGTTGCATATGGGCGAAGTGCTTCAAATCGGTACGCCCGATGAAATAAGGCAATCTGACAATGCGATTCTCAAGCAGTTTGTTGAGGGTGACGCAGATGGCCCAGTCCAATTTGTGCAATCTGGAAATAATTATTTACAGAGTCTAACGGAAGATTGATTTATTTTGACACTTACACACAAGGGAGCCTATTGGTCTAATGATTAAAATTACGAATGAGTTAAAAACGGGTGCCTTCATTGTTTTGGCTATAGGTCTTTTGGGCTTTACAATGATACGAATGGGCAGCATTGGTGTTGGCACTAAAGGCTATTCAATGAAAACAAATTTTCATAATACCGGTGGAATTAAGGTGCATGCACCCATTCGGCTTTCTGGTGTTGAAATTGGTGAATTGAAGGGCCTAGAAATCAAATATGGGGCAATAGAAACTGTTATTGAAGCTGAGCTATGGATAGAGGGTGATGTGCAATTACGATCTGACTCACAGGCCATTATTAGCACGCTTGGCTTAATGGGTGAATCGTATATAGAAATTATTCCAGGGAGCAGCCCTAAGTTTCTTGCAGAGGGGATGTATGTTGACTCAGAAGACCCAGTTAATATGGATAAACTCATGCGTCAGGCTAGCGAAATTGCTGTTGATATTCAATTAACCTTAGAAGATGCCAGAGTTTTTATTAATCATGCCAATGATGTTGTGAGTGTTGGTAAGTCCAAAATTAATCGAATTATTAACAATTTGGATTTAATTTTGGATGACACTCAACCCAAAATGAAACGTATATTGACCAATATGGATGGATTATTAGATGTTAATCGCCCCAAAATAGACGCCATTATGGCTAACTTGGAGGAGACGAGCGAATACTTTATGGAATTTTCAGAAGATATCAAACACCACCCTTGGAAAGTTTTGGCTAAGGGTAAGCAGAAGTCCCCTAAAGAGATTAAGCGTTTGAGGATGGAGCGTAAACTCAGAAGAGCCACAGAGGTGAGTATTGCCGACGTATCAAGTACCCTAATTGTCGAAAAAGAAACTACAAAATCTAAGGGGCGGGGTTTTGCGCGTTGAGCACTAAAGCTTCAAAGTTTTTTAAATTACCAAAGTCTATTACACGGCTTTGGCATAAGATCTCTCCACATATTCCCATAGTATTCACATGCTTAGCGCTGATATTCATTGCTGCAGGGTCTTATAATCGAGTTTTAGATGTTTTTGAGTTACAGTCTTATGATTGGCGTTTTCGCATAGAAGAACATAAGGCCAAGAGTCCAGATATAGCAATTATCGAAATATGGGACGATGCTTTAGCGAGCATAGGACGCTGGCCATTTGATAGGCAGTATCACGCTGCATTGATTGATATTTTGAGAGAATATGATGCCAAAATGGTTGGCATGGATATTTTATTTGTCGAACCAAGCCCAAGCGATGAATCATTGCGTTTGGCAGCAGAACGTTATGGCAAAGTCTTTTTTTGTGAAGCGTTAACATCTCCATATTTGACTGATAAGCACATACAAAAATCTGATAGTGTTCTTAGTGAACTCATCCCCGAATTCAAGGCAGTGGCATTAGGCGTAGGTCATGTTAACGCAACTATTGATATTGATGGATCTCGCCGTCGTGTAGCCCCTCTAATCACGGCACCTGGTAAGCAGTATTTGCACCTGGGTACTCAAATGGCCTTACGCTATATGGGCATTGATCCCAAAGCTGCGCGTATTGGTAATAACGGCAATGTTGTTTTGCCAGGGGGTAAGTACATACCCCTTGATAAAGATGGCCAGTTCTTAGTTCGTTTTAGCGCTCCTTGGAAAAAAGCTTTTACGCACATATCGTATTATGAAATATTAGCAGCCTACAAAGCTAAATTGATGGGCAAAAAAGCACGTTTTGATTTGAGTAGCTTGAAGGATAAAGTGTGTTTTGTTGGGCTCACAGCTACAGCAACACATGACATCAACCCTGTCCCCATTGACCCTCTTTACCCACAAGTTGGTATGCATGCTGATGTATTTAGAAATGTAGTCGAACAGAATTTTGTACGGAGATTAAGCCCATTCATCAATTTGATTATCTTGGGTTTGTTAATAGGCTTGGCCACATGGGTAAGTCGCAGTCCCAATTTGACACGTAGTGTTCTTAGTGCCGCGGTCATAATAGCCATCTATGCAGTCATGGTCTTGGGTGCTTTTAAATTCTTTAAATTATGGATAGATATCATATATCCATGCTCCATGTATTTAGTGGTGTACTTAACATCTATATTAAAGCGCACCATGTCTGAAAAGAAAAAACGAGAATTGATGGAAGCGGAGCTATCCATTGCAAGCAAAATTCAGCGTAGTTTTTTGCCAGAAAATTTTCCAGTATCAAACTGTGTCGACATTGCGGCGTATATGCTACCCGCCAAACACGTCGGCGGAGACTTATATGATGCTTTTGTATTGAGCGATGGCAAACTGGGGCTTATGTGTGGTGATGTGTCGGGTAAGGGTATACCCGCAGCATTGTTCATGTCGCGATGTGTCGCAGCTTTCAAATTTGCAGCAGCCGGTCAAGATGATCCTGCCATAGTTTTAACTCGCTTTAATGAGAACTTGTCCGAATCAGATGGAAGTGGTTTATTTGTAACCATGAGTTATGTCATTATAGATGAAGCTAATCAGAAGTTTGTATTTTCTAGCGGTGGTCATAATGAATTAATCCGAGTACGCAAAGACGGCTCTTCAGATTTATTAGACCCCGAGGGTGGGATGCCAATCGGTTTGATGCAGGGTATTGAGTTTGGGAATTTGAGTTTAGATATAGAGCCAGGTGATATTTTTGTGATGTATAGTGATGGCATATCTGAGGCGCGCAATCCACGTAAAGAAGATTATGATATGCAGCGCTTTCAAGATGCCATTATTCATGCTAAGGATTTGTCTGCTGAGAAGATTAAGGATTACATCATTAAGAATGTGAATGAATTTGTTAATGGCGCTAATCAGCACGATGATATGACAGTTATGGTCATTAAAGCTAAAGAACCAGAAACCTCCGTATAAACCCGCCCTAAACTTGATTTCCCTTGTCTAAATATTGATATTACTTATTTTATGCTAATAATATTTAATTATTAGCTAATCTTGAATATTAGATACTTTAATGGCATACTTATGATAAGAAATCATAAATATATTAACTTATTAAACAAGGAACACTATGGCCGAGAAGCAACATTTTCTATTTTATTCGCGATCTGTTGACTTAAACGATAAGCTTCGCGAACTCTGCGTCAATTCCGAGCTGGATATGAAACCCATGGACGATTTGCATCATTTGACCTACCAGGCATATAATCAAATGCCATACGCGATCGTATTACATATGAGCCTGTCTAATGTTAGCGGTTTTGAATTATGTGAACAGATTAAGAAAGATATTATATTAGAGCATATTCCACTCATTGTCTTAACTTCTAAAGTCACAAATATAGATGATTTTGAATTGTCGGCCGATTTGGTCCTAGGGTCCGACATTGCCCCAGAAAAGCTACTTGAACAAATTAACACAGCCATTCAATCGACACACCAAGATTTGGATGTGAGCCCTTTAACCCAATTACCCGGTAGCCGAACAAGCGTCGAACGCATCGATCAAGTTCTGGCCTCTGAAAATAATTTTGGAATGTGCATGATGCGTTTACGTAATACAGAAGCCTTTTATAAAAAACATGGTCATAGACGTGGAGACGCATTGATACGATGTGCGACGTCTACCATGAAAGAATTCATTCATAGTCGCTTAGGGGTTGATTGTTTTTTTGGCCATTTAAACGAAAGCGATTTTGTTTTAATTACACCGACTGTTGGAGTGGAAGATCATATTGAAGATTTGATCCAGGAATTTGATGAAAGTATTCAGGCTCTATTGATCGGGTCTGAAGAGAATGCGGATTTAATTTCAATATCCATTGGCGTTATAGGCGATGATAGCGGACCTTTTAAACATATGTCCGAACTTGCAAGTGTGGCTGAACAAATACAGGTTTATTTAGCAAGTTATAAGCACAGCGTTTATTTAATGGATAGACGCTTCGGTGCGCGTCACACTGAGAATGAAGTCGCGCAGCAGAAGTTTAATTACAAAGAGCAAATGCAGGCCAAAGTACACCAATTAGAGCGCAATATGGGCATGTCTGAAATGTCTAATGAAATTCTGCGCTTTTTAAAACTTGGTAAAGTAGAAACTTATTTTCAGCCCATAGTAGATTTTAAAACCCAAAAAGTCTATGCATTTGAAGCGCTATCTAGATTTAAGAAAGAAAATGGAGACTATATAGAACCCTTGCGAGCATTCGAGGCAGCTCGAGAACTTAATGTGATACAAGAATTTGATATGCTATGCGTTAATTCGGCTCTTGTGAATGCCAAGCCTTTACCCGCAGAAACAAAAATATTCTTAAACTTAAATCGCGAGACCTTATTGGACTTAAGCGTGATGTCGCCAGTTTGGAAGCAGTCCGCAATTAGCGTGAATCGCATTGTAATTGAGTTGACTGAGCAATCATTGGTGCGTAAATTAAAGCGTTTAATATCTTCAATACGTGATTTGAGGCGCAAGGGCATGAAATTTGCATTAGATGACGCCGGTGGTGGTTCTGTGAGCTTGCGAGAGGCGGCTGAAATTAAGCCTGAATTTATTAAATTCGACAGGTCTTGTATTGACGGCGTCCATAAATCTGAGGTCAAACAGCACATACTCGCATCACTCAAACTTTTTGCCGAAAGCATTG
>JBLINS010000073.1:0-10897 GCA_047639455.1 Candidatus Omnitrophota bacterium | reverse complement strand
GAATTGGCAGCAGCAAAAAAAGACGCTTATGCCAAGTCTTATCATAGGGATGGCGTTGAGGGTGGTTGGCACTTTTTAATTGGTGATGAAGCAACTTTGCAAGATATAACCAAGACGGCTGGTTTTGCATACGTTTATGACCCTGAGTCAGATGAATACGCGCATGCAGCCGCCATTATGATAGCAACACCCGAGGGGAAGTTAGCCCGCTATATATACGGTATTGAATTCAGTGCCAGAGATTTAAAATTAGCTTTAATTGATGCATCGAAGAGTAAAATTGGTTCAATCGTTGATCAAGTATTATTATTTTGTTTTCACTATAATCCGTTAACAGGTAAGTATAGTTTTGCAACAATGAAATTAATACAATTATTAGGAATAATGACCGTGGTTAGTATAATTACTTTTTTAAGTCTAGATAAGTTGAGGGGCAAACGCTGATGGTATTTTTGGGTAATTTTTTCATGCCAGAAAGAGCATCAACCTTTGCGCCTTACGTTGATGGCGTGTACGTATTCATCATACTCATCACGGTTGTCTTCACGGCCTTAATTTATGGCTGCCTGCTCCTATTCTCTATTCTTTATAGACGTAAATCTGACGCTGATAGGCCCAAACCTATTGAAGGCAATCATTTTCTAGAAGCGCTGTGGATAATAATCCCAACGGGCATTGTGTTAGTGATATTCATTACTGGCGTTGCATTGTTTTATCGTATGAGTAGTCCACCGGCTGATGCTATGGAAATTTATGCCACAGCAAAGCAATGGATGTGGAAGTTTCAGCATCCAGAAGGTCCGCGCGAAATTAATGAATTACATGTACCCGTTAATACTAATGTAAAAATATCTTTGGCATCCGAAGATGTATTGCACAGCTTTTTTGTACCAGCGTTTAGAGTGAAGAATGATGTCGTGCCTGGTCGATACACCCAAGTTTGGTTCAATGCCACAAAAACCGGTCGATTTCACTTATTCTGCGCTGAGTATTGCGGCACAGACCATTCACGAATGATTGGCTCTGTTGTTGTTATGGAACCACAAGACTATGAGAATTGGCTAATGGGCGAGAGTGCCAATGCTATTTCCATGGTTGATAAGGGTGCCAAAATATTTGAGGAATCGCGCTGTGTGACCTGTCACACCAAGGTTTCTGGCGCATTGGGACCAGACTTACTCGACAAATTTGGCACAGAAGAAACCATGTCTAATGGGCAAAAAGTCTTATTTGATGAGACATATATTAGGGAATCCATTCTTTTCCCACTTAAGAAAGTTGTTCAGGGCTATCAAGCGGTGATGCCAACTTATAAAGGACAATTGTCTGAGATTCAAATATCTCATCTAATTGCTTATATAAAATCGCTACAAACTAAACTTGTTGAAGAAGGTGATAAGGCTATTTTATGAGTGAAACAAAAGCAAAATTGAATTATCTGAATAATGGAACCGGGATTAAGTCTTGGTTATGCACCTTAGACCATAAGCGTATTGCTATACTTTATCTAATATCTGTTTCGGTATTTTTTATGCTGGGCGGCTTTTTCGCGTCCATGGTGCGTTATGAATTATTGACTCCGGCCGGTGATTTGATGAGCTCTGAGAGCTATAATCGCACATTCACGGCACATGGTGTCATTATGGTATTCTTCTTCATGATTCCAGGCATACCGGCAGTTTTAGGTAACTTTTTAATACCAATTATGATTGGTGCGCGGGATTTAGCATTCCCTAGATTAAACCTGGCTAGTTGGTATGTCTTTTTATTGGGCGGTGTCTTAGGTTTATTAGCGATTGTATTTGGTGGTTTAGATACGGGTTGGACATTTTATACGCCTTACAGCTCTTTATATGCACAGGGCAATGTCGTCTTGGGCGCTTTGGGCGCTTTTGTGGCGGGGTTCTCGTCCATCATGACCGGACTAAACTTTTTGGTTACGATACACAAAATGCGAGCACCTGGCTTGACTTGGTTCCGCTTGCCGCTATTCATATGGGCTATGTTTGCTACAAGTGTGATTATGATGCTGGGCACACCTGTAGTCGCGATCACTATTTTGATGTTAGCCCTGGAGCGATTATTTGGCTTTGGATTTTTTAACCCAGATCTCGGTGGCGATCCGGTATTGTTCCAACATTTATTTTGGTTTTATTCTCACCCAGCTGTATATATTATGATTTTGCCTGCCATGGGTGTGATTAATGAAATCATTGCTTGTTTCTCAAGGAAACGTATATTTGGGTACAAAATTGTGGCGATTTCTTCTATGGCCATTGCCATTATTGGTTTCTTTGTTTGGGGTCATCATTTATATGTCTCTAGTCAATCTGCTTATGCAGGATTTGCCTTTTCATTCATTACTTTTTTAGTGGCTGTTCCATCGGCTGTCAAAGCATTTAACTGGACCGCAACTTTATTTAGAGGCTCAATTTCGTTTGAAACGCCAATGCTATATGCGTTTGGATTTTTGGGTTTATTCACTATTGGTGGTTTGACGGGATTATTTTGCGCGAATATTGGCTTGGATATCCATATTCATGACACCTACTTCATCGTAGCTCATTTTCATTATATTATGGTTGGTGGCACAATAATGGGTTATTTGGGTGGCCTCCACTTTTGGTGGCCCAAAATTACGGGCCGGATGTATAACGATAGCTGGGCCAAAATGTCAGCTATTCTAGTATTCTTTGGCTTTAATTTGACGTTTTTTCCACAATTCCTATTAGGCTATATGGGTATGCCCAGACGATATCATTATTACCCTGAAGAATTTCAGGTATTGAATGTGCTCTCAACTGCTGGAGCGTCAATATTAGCAATTGGTTATATCATGCCTTTATTTTATTTATTATGGTCTCTAAAGCATGGTGAAGAAGCAGGTCCAAATCCTTGGAAAGCCAAGGGGTTAGAGTGGGAAACTACATCACCACCACCAACATTCAATTTTGATGAAACGCCCACAGTTACAGAAGAAGCATATGCATATGAAAAAGAATAATAAAATACATCACAGCAAAGATACGCATCAGTATGACGGCGTATGTCATTGCGAGGAGTGCGGAGCAGCGACGTGGCAATCTCACTCTAGATTGCTTCGGGGCCTCACTGACTCGGCCCGTTCGTATAGAGGGCTCCTTATTCGTCGCCCACTCACTGCTCGCAATGACGTTTATATTACAAACAATGACATGAGGCCTCTATATGTCTAGCCACAATCCATTTTTAGCACATCAATTTGATGATGCGGAGCAACAGCATGAGTCAGTGACTATTGGTATGTGGGCATTTTTGATCACCGAAGTGATGTTTTTTGGTGGTCTTTTCTTAGGTTATGCTATTTATCGCATGCAATATCCAAATGCCTTTATTGAGGGCAGTCACCATTTAGACGTTACTCTAGGTTGCTTTAACACGGTTATCCTTATTATGAGTAGTTTAACTATGGCTTTGGCTGTTCACGCAGCGCAAACCGGAAAAAAGAATAAAATCATTGTCCTCTTTATGATCTTAACTTTTATACTTGGCGCTATATTCTTAGGTGTTAAATCTATTGAGTATACGCACAAGTTTCATGAGCATTTAGTTCCAGGTGCGATGTTTGCGCCACATGGCGTGAATAATTATGGTTTGCAATTGTTCTTTAGCTTTTATTTTGCGATGACGGGTATGCATGCCTTACACATGATTATCGGGGCTGGTATATTAATCGTTTTAATTATTAAAGCCATGCGTGGACGTTATGGGTCTCATTATTCTGCACCCGTAGAAATGTTTGGCTTGTATTGGCATTTTGTTGATATTGTTTGGATATTCCTCTTTCCGTTATTATATTTAATAGGGAGGCATTTAGGTTGAGCAAACACACAGTACCTTTAAAAGTCTATTTCAGCGTTTTTGGCGCATTAATGTTACTCACTGTCCTAACCGTCGCTGTATCATTTGTAGATATGGGCGTATTTAATACCTTTATTGCTCTAGCCATTGCTATTACTAAAGCCATGCTTGTTATACTTTTCTTCATGCATGTTAAATACTCGAGCCATGTTGTCAAATTGTATGCCGCAACAGGCTTTGTTTGGTTATTGATATTATTTGCCTTTGTAATGAGTGACGTGTGTACACGCAATTGGATTCATGCACCACAGCCGTGGTAACCGGAGGATAAATTTATGTCACAAGAGCCAATCTTCGCTTTTATAATGCCCGGTATGGGTGAATTAATTGTCATTCTTATTATCATCCTTGTTTTATTTGGAGCAGCACGCATACCAGAAATAGCACGTTCATTTGGCAAAGGCATTAAAGAATTCAAGTCTTCCATCAATGAAGACGACAAACCCGATTCCGATAAGAAGCCCTAAATTAGACTCCTTATAATGACAGGCGTTAACATAAAAACCATTCCACTCGCCTTATTTACTATAGTAGCCACTCTTTTATTTGCACCATCTTCCCAAGCCTATCAAGTCGATAACTTTAATTCATTCTTAAATGACTACTATCATAGCGGAGGAAAAATTGATTATGCTCAAGCCCAGAAGAATTCCGATAAACTAAATATTTTCATAGCATCAATTGAAGCGCTTGAGGAGTCTGAATATAATGGGTGGCAAGTTAATGACAAAATTGCTTTTTGGATTAACGTTTACAATGCTGCGATGATTAACTTGGTATTAGAAAACTATCCCATAAAAAAAACGTTTGGTCTCAAAGCCGTGTCTTATCCTTCAAATAGTGTTCAGCAAATAAAAGATGTTTGGGATAGAGGCGTTGTTTGGGTTTTTGGCCGATCAATGAGTCTGAATGATATTGAGCACGGTACTTTACGCCGCGACTTTAACGAGCCACGCATACATTTTGGGCTTGTTTGCGCCTCTATTGGTTGCCCCACACTCCGCAAATCTGCTTTTGTGGGTGATGATTTGAATTCTCAGTTAAATGAACAAGCATATCTTTTTATCAATAATCCCATTCGAGTGCGCTATGATGTGAACACTAATAAGTTATATTTATCACCGATCTTTAAATGGTTTCGTAAGGACTTCGAGACACAGGGCGGCATAAAGGTTTTTCTTAAGAAGCATCTACCTGAATTTGATGCTAATGATATCAATGCACAAACAGGCATTAAATGGTTAAGTTACGATTGGTCTTTGAACGAATCAAATAATGAAGATCCAAACTAATTTTGGTATAACAATGTCACCTCAAACATTAATTTGAGATCAATCTCGGACACATTAAGATAAATTATGCCAAAACCAATTAAAAAAAAATCTAGTTTAAAAAGAGGCCCTAAGAAGAAAATAACCAAAAAAAGATCTACGCCTAAGAAAACAGTGAAGAAAGCGCCCACTCCTAAAAAAGCAGCCAAAAGAACTCCTGCGCCCAGAATATCAGCTAAGACAGCTCGTCATGCTGCCCTAAATAAAAAAATACTCAAGTCTGCCACGGATAAAATGTTTACACCTCCGGCAATTGCAAACTCATCGTTCCAATTTGATTACCGTTGTTATAAGCCTATAGAAAATTACGGCATTATAGGTAATTTACATTCTGTGGCATTAGTGGGCACCGACGGGTCCATCGATTGGTGCTGCATGCCGCACATTGATTCGCCAAGTGTGTTTGGCGCTATTTTAGATTGTAATAAAGGCGGTTTTTTTAAAATTGCCCCAATTCACACTACGGTTCAAAAGCAAATGTATTTACCTGAATCGTGCGTGCTCAATACTCGTTTTTTAGCTAAAGAGGGTGTGGCAGAGATCATAGATTTTATGCCGATTAATGATAGTACGCGTGAATTGAGACACCCACATCAAATCATACGACGTGTGAAAGGTGTTCGCGGTTCACTTCGGTTTAAACTTAGATGCGAGCCTGCCTTTAACTATGCGCTCAATAAACATAAAATCGAATTAGAAAAAAAAGGTGCGGTTTTCACTTCAAAAAAAATGCACTTAGGCTTGAATTCACCCATTAAATTAAAAGTGGTCGGCAATGCTGTTGAATGTGAATTTGACGTCAGGCATGGCGAGACTTACGACTTTGTTTTGAGGCATGTTAAGCCTGAGGCCGTGCGGGATATATTAGTTCCAGTCAAAGGTGGTGTTGACGCAGCGCTTGAAGAGGTTGTTTCTTATTGGAGGCGGTGGGTCAAAAGCGTTAAGTATAATGGTCGTTGGCGCGAAATGGTTAAGCGTTCTGCAATGACTCTTAAGTTGCTAACTTTTAAGCCTACCGGAGCCATTGTTGCCGCCCCCACAACCAGTTTGCCTGAGGAATTGGGCGGCGTGCGAAATTGGGATTATCGTTATACGTGGATTAGAGATGCGGCGTTTACCATTTATGCCTTTATGCGCTTAGAATTAAAAGAAGAGGCTGAGGCCTTTATGAGTTGGATTTCGGAGCGCGCTAAAGAAGAGCGCCAAGATGGGTCTATCCAAATCATGTATGGAATACACGGAGAGCATGAACTTAAAGAAATTTCTTTAGATCATTTGGAGGGATATCGTGGTTCAGCTCCTGTTCGAATAGGCAATGCCGCATATAGTCAATTACAATTAGACATATATGGAGAGTTGATAGACTCTGTATATATTTATAATAAACACACACAATTAATATCGCATGATTTATGGCAGCATTTGCGTGCACAGCTGAATTATGTCTGTCGCAATTGGAAGCGTAAAGATGAAGGTATATGGGAAGTTCGCGGAGGCCGCCAGCATTTTGTTTATTCCAAACTTATGTGCTGGGTGGCCTTAGATCGTGGAATTAAACTAGCGCATCAACGTAGTTTTCCGGCAGACTATATGCGCTGGTATGCTATCAGAGACGAAATTTATGAAGAGATTATGGAAAAAGGGTGGAATGAAGAAATTAAATCCTTCACTCAATATTATGGATCTAAAGATTTGGATGCCTCTAATTTATTAATGCCACTGGTTTTCTTTATTTCACCAAATGATCCACGTATGTTATCAACCATTGAGCAGACTTTAGAGCACTTATCTACGGATAGTTTGGTATACCGTTATGATGGAAAAAAAGGTGCTGCCTCTGATGGAATAAAGGGTGGCGAGGGTACGTTCACAATGTGCTCATTTTGGATGGTGGAGGCTTTAACGCGAGCAGGGCGACTGCACGAAGCACGCTATATGTTTGAAAAAATGCTTTCTTATTCCAATCACTTAGGCTTATACGCCGAACAAATCGGTCACTCTGGCGAACAACTTGGTAATTTTCCACAAGCATTTACCCACCTCAGTTTGATAAGTGCTGCTGTCAATTTAGACAAGGCCTTAGACAATAAGCCTCTAATGTAACCTGGACTAAAGACTTATATGTTACGTCTTGGTGCTGGCTTACTAATTTTTTGCAGTTTAGGATTGGCTATATTAAGCACGAGCTTGGATTCTGAAGTTTCAAGTATTAGTTCGTATTTATTCGCATTTTATGGATTGATTAGCCTGGGGTTCGTGGGTTATTTTTTGGGAATCCGCTTTAGCAAAGGGGGGCAACGCGAGCTATGGTTGATTGGGCTTGTGGCTATTCTCATCCGTTTGATTATGGGCTTCTCAGAACCTATATTAGAAACAGATCCATATCGCTATATATGGGACGGGCAAAATGTGATTCATGGCATTAGCCCTTATGCTGAATCGCCTCAAGTAGCCTTTGAGCACGGACGAATACCAGGCGGTGAAGCTTATTTAGAAGAAAAAATTTCTATTTTTAGAAAAATTAATTATCGACACATTCCCACCATATATCCTGCCATAGCCCAGTATTTATTTGGTATATCTCAATGGTTGAGCCCTTGGTCCTTAACAGGCTGGCGGATTGAGGTATTTTTTGCTGAACTTGGTATTATTGTCGGTTTAGCGTTATTATTGAATATATTCAAATTACCAATTCAATCCATTATTATTTATGCCTGGAATCCTTTGGTTATTAAAGAATTCTCTAATAGTTTGCATTTAGACGTATTTGCTATTTTGGGGTGTGTGTGGGCTTTGTATTTTTGGTCTAAAGGCAAGGATAGGGGGTTGTGGCTATGTCTTTTATTCGCTGTATTAATTAAGTGGTATGCCATTCTTTTAGTGCCCATTTTTCTTGCCCATCAATTATCAGAAAAGAAAGGCATGCGGCTTTATTGGCCATGCATCACCATAGTTTTAGCTTATTTATGTTATTTGCCACTCAGTTCTTCAGCGGGTAGTATTTTTGATGGGACTAGAGCTTTTGCATATAATTGGCAGGTGAATGATTCTTTCTTTAGTATTATCTTAGTGGCTTATGAGTCTTTTACATGGATAACAAATGCTAACTTTTTAGCGCGGTTAAGCTCGGCACTCATATTGGTTTGCATTATTTTATTTAGTAGCTATAGGCAATACAGGAATCCAGACACGCAAGCAGGCCTACGTCGCATGGCGGGTATTATTTTGGCGACATTTTTTTTAGCACCTACGGGTAATCCTTGGTATTATTTGTGGGTATTTCCATGGCTGGTTATTCAGCCATCACGCCTGTGGCTATTGTTTTCAGGCTTGGTATTTTTGTATTATGTAGATTTTTATTGTATGCAAGACATGACGAGCACACTTTGTTATGATTTAATCCGGTGCATAGAGTACGGGATATTATTAGCCTATTTTGGATATATACAGATATGGAAAAACAAAAAACAAAAATTAGCCTCATCATCCCATTTTTTAATGAAGCTGAGTTAATACCCGCAGCTTATACGCATTTTTTGAAATGCGACGCTGATGAGCTGATATGGGTTGATGGTGGATCAACTGATAATAGTATTGGTTTAATACAGCCGCACTGCAACCAGACGAATATTCGCCTCATTCATCACAACAAGGCTCAGCGAGCATCTCAAATGAATGCTGGAGCCGAAGTGGCAACTGGAGATATTTTGATTTTTTGTCATATTGATATGTGTTTGCCTTTGGAATGGAAGGCTGAGGTATTGAGAATAATCAATTTAGGTTATCGCATAGGTGGCTTTATGAAGACATATGATACCCATTCCTGGTTGATGAAGATTTATGCCCATTGCCTCAACCATATTTACTACACTTTGTTTAAAAACATTGTTGGCACGAACGCTATTTTTATTACTCGAGATGAATTCATTAAGAGTGGCGGTTACCCCAAAATTAGTTTTCTGGAAGACTTAATTTATATAACTAACATTAAGAAAACAAACAAGTTAGGACTAAGTCATGCTAAAGTTAAAGTTTCTGGAAGACGATATTCAAAAGTAGGCGCTTTGAGTCAAATTTGGCTTAATTTACGCATATTATTAGCTTATAAATGCGGTCAAAATCCAGAGCAGTTACAGCGTCTATATACCAAAAATCAGCCAAAAAAGCCCCAATTTGTAGTATCATAACCCCCTTAACCAACATATTTTAGAGCAGCCTTATGGCTGCTTTTTCATACTTTAGGGGACCAGGTCCCATGCGTTGTAGTTCAAAGGAGTTAATCATGAGTTTAGAACAAAATGTTAAAGAACGTTATGCAGCCGGGGCCGCTCAAAAAGAGGACGCTTTATGCTGCCCAGTGACTTATGACCCCAAATACCTCAAACTCATTCCTGAGGAAATATTAGAAAAAGATTATGGTTGCGGAGATCCGTCTCAGTACTTAAAAGAGGGCGATCATGTCCTAGACTTAGGTTCAGGGGGAGGCAAGATTTGTTATATAGCCTCTCAAGTGGTCGGGGCAAGTGGTTCAGTTATTGGCGTTGACTTCAATCCCGCCATGTTGGATTTGGCTCTAAAGTACAAAGAATCCATAGCTCAAGATATAGGTTATTCGAATGTTGAGTTTAGACGGGGTAGAATTCAAGACTTGAAGACTAGTCTAGACTTGGCTAATGAATATTTAATCAAAAACCCAATCAAATCTGCCGAGGATTTAGTTGAATTTGAGTCCAAGGTGGCTGAGTGGAATGAACAAAAACCTTTAATACCTAGCGACTCAATTGACGTGATTGTGTCTAATTGCGTCTTGAACTTGGTGCGCTCAGAAGATAAAAAACAACTCTTTGAAGAAATGTTTCGTGTAGTCAAGAGGGGCGGTCGTGTTGCTATATCTGACATTGTTTCTGACGTAGTTGTGCCTCAGAATTTGCAGGATGATGACGAATTGTGGAGTGGTTGCATATCTGGAGCCTATCAAGAAAAAGAATTCATCAAAGCCTTTGAAGATGCTGGATTTTATGGCGCGCAAATTGTTAAGCGGGACGCATTGCCTTGGCAAGTAGTTGAAGGCATAGAATTCAGATCTATTACCGTTGTAGCGTATAAGGGTAAAGAAGGCCCTTGTTTGGATCGTAATCAAGCCATTATTTATCAAGGCCCTTGGAAGCAAGTTTGGGATGATGATGGGCATGTAATCAAGCGCGGCGAAAGGTATGCCGTTTGTGAAAAGACCTTTAATATTTATACCAATAAACCTTATACGCAAGATATTATTGCGGTACCTCCCTATGCTGAAGTGCCATTGAATGAGGCCAAAGATTTTGATTGTAAGGGCGGCACCGAAAGGCCAGCTGCCATTACCAAAGGCAAGAATTACAAAATCACTACCGAAGAAAACGCTAATGAGAGCTGCTGTTAAGATTAATGAATGCATTTGATCAAAAAACAAATGCGGTTTTAGGCCACCCTTTAATTAAAAATAAAATAGAAGTTTTGCAAGTCAATGTGGGTAAGTTGTGCAACTTAGCTTGTGTGCATTGCCATGTTGAAGCTGGTCCTACCAAAACTAAAGAAAATATGGATAGGGCGACGGCCGACGCTATCGTGCGCCTTATGGATATGCCTGACATCACTACCGTGGACATCACTGGCGGTGCTCCTGAAAT
>JBLINS010000072.1:0-10917 GCA_047639455.1 Candidatus Omnitrophota bacterium | reverse complement strand
TGGCCAGACCAAAATCAAAAGTAGCATTAGACCCCGTCCAGCTACTACGCGCAATTGCGGGATCAACACCCCCAAGCCGCCTATGATTTCGAAGAAGCCGCTTACATACACCAAAATAATGGGTTCGGGTAAAAATGGTGGGACTATTTGAGCAAAAACTTCTGGTCTTAAAAAATGAGTTATGCCGGCGCCTATAAACAAACACGCAATAATCAGTCGACTAATAATAAGCAAACGATACCTCTACCTTATTCGGGAATGCGAATATTTTCTACCATCTTTTGAATTCGAGGCGAGGCATTCGGCGTAAAAGCAAAAACAATCCAAGCCACACCAAAATTCACCAACATGCCCAAAGCCCCAATGCCCTCAGGCGATATGCCCCACCACCAATGTATGGGTAAGTTCAATTCGGGATACAAAAATTTAAAATAAACAATATAAGAGGCTGTGAAGCTAATGCCGGCAATCATACCCGCAATCGCCCCATAGCCGTTCATGCGCCGCACAAATATACCCATAACAATCGCCGGAAAAAAGGACGCTGCAGCCAGCCCAAAAGCAAAGGCAACTACTTGTGCCACAAAACCAGGTGGGTGAATCCCAAAATACCCCGCAACACAAACAGCAACCCCTGCGGCAATTCTGGCTATGGTCAGCTCTTGCTTTTCAGTCATATTAGACTTAAAGCTTTTTTTAAATAAATCATGCGCAATCGAAGTTGATATAACTAGTAGTAATCCAGCAGCCGTTGATAGAGCTGCAGCCAAACCACCTGCCGCAACAAGGCCGACTACCCAATTGGGTAATCGCGCAATTTCAGGATTAGCCAAAACCATAATATCGCGATCAATAATCAATTCATTTGGAATGGTTGATTTTGGCCCCGTATAATTAATCAACCCGTCATTATTTTTATCTTCATATTTAATCAGACCCGTTTGTTCCCAATTCTTAAACCATGTAGGTGCAGACGAGTAAGCTGTATTGGGCAAAGTTGATAATAAGTTGGTGCGTGCAAAGACGGCTATGGCAGGTGCGGTTGTATAGAGCAAGGCAATGAAGATCAAAGCCCAACCAGCCGAAAGTCTTGCGGCCGCCACCTTAGGTACTGTATAAAAACGAACAATCACATGTGGCAAGCCAGCTGTACCCACCATAAGAGCTGTGACTATGCAAAAGACATTCAATGTACTCAATTGACCGGACGTATAGATCTCAAAACCCAAGGCCTGACTCAAGCCGTCTAAACGTTCTAATAATAATTGACCCGATCCATCATTGACCACACTGCCAAAACCCAATTGAGGAATAACGTGGTCTGTCATCATTAAGGATATGAATATCGCCGGAACTAAATAAGCAAAGATCAAAACGCAATACTGAGCCACTTGAGTGTAAGTAATGCCTTTCATGCCTCCCAGCACAGCATAGAAAAAAACAATTCCCATACCTATAAAAACACCTGTTGTGATATCAACTTCCAAAAAACGTGAAAAAACGATTCCCACACCACGCATTTGACCGGCCACATAAGTAAAAGAAACAAATATCGCACAAATCACAGCAACATATCTGGCAATCTGCGAATCATATCTGTCTCCAATAAAGTCAGGCACTGTGAACTTCCCAAACTTGCGTAAATAAGGTGCTAAGAGCAATGCCAAAAGGACGTATCCACCTGTCCAGCCCATGAGATAAATGCCTCCATCACGGCCCATAAACGAAATCAATCCCGCCATAGAAATAAATGAAGCCGCGCTCATCCAATCGGCCGCTGTGGCCATGCCATTCAAAACAGGCGGCACATGCCCGCCTGCAATATAGAATTCGCTAGTAGACCGCGCTCGTGACCATATGGCTATGCCGATATATACACTGAACGATATACCCACCATAATAAAAGTCCATGTCCGTATATCCATTATTTAGAAAACTCGCCCGAATGGGACTTAAAGCGTTTATCTAATCGATTCATCAAATAAACATAAACAAAAATCAAAATAACAAAAACATAAATTGACCCCTGTTGCGCAAACCAAAAGCCCAACTTAAAGCCCCCGATACGGAATTGATCCAATTTATCGACCCAAAGAATGGAACACCCAAAAGAAACCAAAAACCAAATACTCAACAATACCGCCAAGTACTTCAAATTAGTCCGCCAATACAATTTATTCTTATCCATCACTCAAACCCTCAACCAATCACCCCACTCAGCCCCGTCATTACGAGGAGCTTGCCCGCCAACAGCCAGCCGTATCACGACTCCCGTCATTCAGACCGTGTCATGAAGCTTATTAACTGCGTCATTGCGAGGCGCGCGTAGCAGCAACGTGGCAATCTAGAGCATTAGCTCAACTATTCAATATTAATATGATTCGTGCGCTTTTCGCGTTTAATCTTCAGCATAGCCTCATCAGCTGCTTGTATAAAATCATCTACATGTGCAAAGCGAGATGAGTCGTAACGAGTCGCTCCAAAGCTGCCAGAAATATTGAAGCTCGTGTCATTGTGTGTAAACTTAATTAATTGTATGCGTTTGCACAATTCATCAATGCGACCCCGTACTTCAGCTTTAGTCGACCCATCCAATATAATCACAAATTCATCACCGCCATAACGCGCTATCATGGTATCTTTCCTAAAAGACCTAATGGTCTCTTGTGATAATCTGACCAAAACCTCATCACCCACAACATGACCATAGCGATCATTAATCGCCTTAAAATTATCAATATCAAAAAAAAGCAAATAAAATGG
Organism: Candidatus Omnitrophota bacterium; assembly: GCA_047639455.1. Taxonomy (GTDB): domain Bacteria; phylum Omnitrophota; class Gorgyraeia; order 2-02-FULL-51-18; family JAGOUK01; genus JBLINS01. The sequence continues at coordinate 8,154 of JBLINS010000072.1, read as the reverse complement.
GGCACGTCTTTGTCCACTCATTTGCATACGCGCACTTAAGATTTCGGTAAGCGATCGCCTATTCAACAACTTAGTTAAAGGATCTACTCCAGCATCTCGTTTGGCTCGCTGATAGGAATCATTGAGCAGGATTTCATTAGCTTTAAGCTCTTCAGTTGCAAAAAACTGTTTGCGATATTGATTCTCATACATAATTGCCAGTGTAATAATAAATACATAAATACCGCTACTAAGAGATAAGGCCACACTAAAGTTAATCGCGTCCCAAGGCGTTTGTGCTGCCCAGCAAGAAAGCATATACACGGAAGCTGAAACTGTTATGAAGAAAATTGTGCGCATATATTCAAACGAATTCGAAATAACATACACTAATGACATATATATCGCCCCCCAAAAATAAAGACTCGATGAGCCTCCAGCGCAAAAGTTGATAATAGCTATGCCAAAATTGCCCACGGTCCATGCTATATCATTAATAGAGCGCACATGTTTCAACCCAAAGCGTGTACAACAAATCGCGTATAGTATTAAGAAGAATATCGAGACGCCAATGCGCATTTTGAATAATGAGTGAGAGTACTCGGGGACCAACAATGTATCCATAGCACCAAATGCTATATATATGATTGAAATCACTATCAGCATAATCTTCAATCTATGCCTAATGATTAAATCAATAGATCTTTTATATGCTTCTAAGCTTTGTTTATTGATTATTATAGGAAGTTTTGTTGAAGAATTTTTGTGTGTGGCCATGAATGTATTAACCATTCTGTAACATGTATCAAATTAACTCATCAATATACAATTCCAACCGGAGTACTCTTCAGTAAAATTAGTCCAATAAAGCATTCCCTGCGAGAACCTACTATTTTAGCAAAATTTAAAAAGACTGTCATCCTGAACCACCTTCCTACCGGCAGGCAGGCGCGTAGCTATCAAAAGACTTCGACTAGGTGCGTCACCCGCTCCATCAAAAGGACCAGCCAACGTCATCGTGAGTGGCGCCTGCCTGACGGCAGTCAGGCGAAGCTAGCCACGTGACGATCTCACAGAACAGTCTTGTAAAAAGTAAGCATCACATGCTCCATGACAAACTTTTATTATGATACAATTCATCACCATGAATAAATCGCTCACAACACTCACGCTTTCTTTTTTATTCATCATAAGTACCGCGCCCACATCTTCAGCTGAAGAAATACGCCTAAAGAATGGAGATCATGTCACTGGCACAATATTAAGACACACAAGTGAAAGCATTACATTAGAAACGGATAGCATGGGCATTATCACAATCCAAACTAAATACGTTCAACTTCCTGGACCAAAACCAATTATAGTGACTGCAAAGGAACATACAAATGAGTGGCAAGCCAAAATAAATACCGGTTTTAATCGACGACGCGGTAATGTCAATGATACCAATCTCACGGGTGGGCTCAAAATCAGCAAAAATAGCGGTCATGATGAGTGGACAATCGATGCAAATGCGCGCTACGAAGAAGATGATCGTCGAATGAATGCGCAAGAGTATATTGGCTCTATGCGTTACGCCTTCAGTTTTGGGCCTGACCTCAAATGGTATAGCTTTGCTAAGGTTCAAGGTGAACACGACAAGTTTGAAGACATAGACTATCGCTATACCCCATCAGCTGGCTTAGGCTATTGGTTCGCTGATGCGCCAGAATTCAAATTCTTAATCGAAATTGGTGGAGGCGTCACCTACACTGAATATACCAGTGATGCAAACGCAGACCCTACTGCCGAAATCATTCCCAGAATTTTTATTGAGAAAAAGATCACCGAAGACTTACTCCTCCACGATGATTTTATTGTGTATCCTGCCTTATCAGACACTGGTGAATACCGATTCAAATCAATTGCCGCTGCCGACTATGCCATCACCCAAAACTTAACAGCTCGACTATCCCTAATAAACGAATACACTTCTAATCCACCCAGCCCCACCAAAAAGAACGACACCCGCATCATCTCAGAAATAGTCTACAAAATCTAACCAAACTCACACCCACCCAAAAACTAAATGACCTTGCGCATTACGACGAAGTTCGTAACCAAAACTATAGAAATAATTACCAACTCTTAGCGATAAGTTTAGCCCAAAGAATGACAAGCGCCCCGTTTCGTCATATTTGTGCTCAAATCTGAGATTTAAATCGAAATACTCCCCTATTTTGAGACTGATATTAAGACTAGTGCCCATTAATCTGCCATTAGGTGCGCGATCAACAGTGCGTACACGCTCATAACGTACATAGCCTCCAAATGATACATAAGACAAAGTCCTTGTCATCTCTAGCTCGAATGTGGCTGCATTGTAGAATTTGATTTGGGTTGGCTGACCATTGTCATTATTAGAAATTTCAAGCCGCTCATCACCTGCGCCCACGCCTACCATTGCACCAACATTAGCTAATATTCTTACTTGTTGATCAACCTCTGCTTGGCTAAACCCATCACCTAATGTTTGGCTAAGTACTCCAACGGCTATGGCTCTATAATTAGCCGTATCTTGAGTAGCATCCCCAGCCAAATCCAAAATCATCGAAGTATCCGAATTTGAATCCAATCGGATTGATACATGATCTCTAATAATATCTCCATTAACCGCGTATTCAGTCACGCGTTGATGTATATTGGATGACAAATCAATTAAGTCCACAATATGCTCAATGATTACACTACTATCATCATGAACAGTCGCTACGACTTCAGCCTCGTCAGAACGGTCAATTGAATTTATCGTGCTAAATATCGTGCTTAATACATCAAAATTATAAATGCCACTCATTCCCTGCGGGCTCACCAACGTAAACGAAGAAGCATTTGTGGCGCCAGCATCAGCCGTAGTCACAATGAACCCCTCACCATCTTCGTCATCGTCCACATCCTCATCGCTGAAACTATTTTGCACAATCTGCATACTCAATGAACCAGAAGCTGAATTGTCTTCAGTGTCGGGGGGCACAATCAATTCGCTTCTCCATCTAAAAATCAAATCTCCGCGCAATAGAGTGAAGGAATTCTCTACTTCAACCTTCGCAACAATATTCATAATGCTGCCCGGCTCACTTATATTGACCACCAAATTATGAAAATTAAGCCAACGAAAGCGTGGTCTTCGGACAATGCGTCCCCAACTTCGATTAAACTCCACCGTGCCCTCATTATGATCAAAATTTGCATTACCGCGAACAATGAACAGTCCAACTTTTAGCAATTTGGGCGCTACAAACTCAGCCGAACGAATATCGACTTTATATGCATCAAGAACAAAGTCATTGTCCAAAACATGAAACCGGCTCCGTGGCTTCACTAATAATACCGATTCAATTCTAAATTCCTGATTCGCAAAAACAATATTGCCGCTAAAACTTCTTAATTCTAACCGCCCCATGCTCTCAGCCTCAATTAAATAGGTTCCGCTACCCGTAAGCCTATGATACGTTTGAAATTCATCAATAACTTCAACACCACTCAAATCAACCGCATTGAGCTTATCCAACAATCCATCTAAATATTGATCCTGAATGCCACCTGGTATAGCGCCTGCCTTAGATGCCTCAGCTGCGCGTATCCCTTTTTGTAAAAGAGTAAGCCATGTTTCAATATCAATGTCTCTTTCAACGGCTCTACGATCAGCTGCTTCTCCAACATATATTGTGTCCGTATCATCAAAATCAATTTCATAACGACCAAATTGACTGCCCGTCGCTATCGCAACTCGATTATCTGAAAGTATGACTATATTCTCAGGCTCCGCATGAATGCTAATTTGCTGAAATTCTGAGCCTTGAATACCACCTAATTCACTAACAGCAAACACTTGAACAGAATATGTTTGTCCAGATGCTAGAGCTAAATCATCTGGAACTATATAAGTTGTATGATCATTGCCCTCAAGCCTCACATCAATATTAGAGCCTTCATCACTGAATACAATAAGATTGTAAGCCACAGCTCCCTCAATTGCATTCCAAGAAAATGTTGGAGTCGCATCCATGCTATCCATATCTATTGGAACAAAAACAGGCGGGTCTAAAGGAATGTCAAATGCACTCAGCTCACCCACCGTTTCCTGGGCAAACACATCGACAGAAACCACGCGAGCAGAATACGTCCCCCCACTCAACTCATGACCTGCGGGCAAAGCGTAAAAAGTGTTCCCCGCATCAAGTGATTCTTGAACTAAAATACTACCTTCCGAGTCAATGATTTCAAATCTATACTCTATTGCTCTATCGGAACTATCCCAGGTGAATTGAATGCTAGCCCCCTGCCCAATACCTCCGAACAATGTAGGTGTAGTGGCGGTGGGAAAGTCAGGCACATCTAAAGCAAGCCTTGCATCCACAACACCACGCCCATACTCGTCATCAACACCCTCTTCCCCTAAATCTGTGAATGAAGCGGCATAATCCAATTTAGCTATCATTTGAGGAATGCTTAAAAAAGGATCCTCAGCTATCATCAATGCCAAAACCCCTGACAACATGGGCGCTGCATAACTCGTCCCCGAAATTCCAAGTCTATAACCTCCATCATTAGCCAGCAGTGGCATATTGGAACCATACATCACATAATCCAATTCAGGTCCAAAATCGCTAAAATTGGAACGAGTATTGTCCGCATCGATAGATCCAACAACAAGTATTTCTCGAGTACCTGTGAAAACATTATGGCTCAAAGCTGTCGAGTCATTTGTAGCGCCACCATTCCCTGCAGAAGCAACAACAATCACATTATTAAGATAGGCATATTCAATAGCATCCACTATCGGCTTAGCATACACTTTATAGTTATCTAATTCATTCGGTGTCAATGCGCTATTTTCATAACCAAGGCGCAATTCTTCAATTGTAAGATCTGTCCCAAGGTTGATGTTAAAAGAAAAGTTAATCACATCAGCCCCATTGTCAACTGCGTATCGAATGGCCTCCCCAGTGTTTTGTATTATTTGTTCTGTCGACGTCGGCGTAGCACCATTCTTTACTTGTAGAGCCATAATTTGAGCCTCCGGCGCAACCCCTGCAAATAAGTAACCATTATCTCTCTCTGCAGCAATCACACCCGCAGCTCCAGTATCATGCGAACTACTTGGACTGAAAGGGTTATTATTATTATCTGCAAAATTCCAGCCAAACCTATCATTGAGATAACCATTGTCATCCTCATCGTCGCCACCTGCAAAAACATCATCATTAATCCAAGCATTATTGATAAGGTCAGGATGTTCAAGGTCAACACCATTACCAATCACAGCAACAATAGCCCCCTCACCACGATTAACTACCCACGCTTCTTCAGCATGAATACTCGGCATCCAATGCTGCAAAAAATACCCAGGATCATCAGGGGCGATAAGTGGAGCAGTGGCTAATAAGGAGGCGTTATCATCAATGGCTGATGAATTATTCATCAAGCCTTGTAAGTTGGAATTGCTTATTATGGAGGAATACTGCACCGGCCCTATTTGGGCAGACGCTACACTCGCATCTTCAATATTGGGCGCATCAACACTCGCCGCATGAGCAACGGGCTCATCAAAATTACCGTACGCCATAGAATTCAAATCATTCATATGCTGCATTTGGGAAACATTACCCCAACCACTGCCTTCTTGTATATTTTGATTAGAACCATTTCGCCGAGAGGATTCAGCAAAAGCCATATGGAAAGAAGATTCCATAATCAAGAATAAAAAGATCATCAACGTTGCAAGTACTTTTTTAGCGGACTGAAATCGACTCATGGCATAACCCCCATACGTGGTGTGCAATTGGCTTATACTTAGAGTGTACTGATTAAACCAAACTTTTCAATGTATTTTATAAAGTATTTTATTAATTAACCCAAAGCTTGTGCAATGTATATTTACTTCGATTCGCTAGTGCTTATTTATGCTAATTATTGAAAGGTTGCGTATATAGCGGCGCAGCAGTGGTCAAACAGTTACCCAAGCCAATCCCTATCCCCCAACCCCAAGCCAAATAATAAATCAACGCGATTGATTAAGTTGCGGAGGCCTGCTCCAAACCAAGCCCAGGTTTCACAGACACATTAATTAAGCATCAATTCCATTTTCTCTGGTGTGAGATAATTTAATGATTGATGAATTCTTTGTCGATTACAAAACACTTCTTATCTTAATTTACCATAAGAAAGTGTCTCACCTATACTGGCACAGAGGGCTTGTGCGTGATTGGATCTTGCCCCGGCCACTTACTCAGCGCATAGAGCTGTCTTTTACAAAAAATAAACCTCAGAAGCCTAAGCTTCTGAGGTTTATTAATCAATTCTAGTTGTTACTTATTATTATTTAAGTTGAGGAATCGTTTTTATAGATTCAAGTTCATCAACTTTAGCTCTAGCTTCTTCAAGAATTATTCTGATTCTTGCACCACAACTATTTCTTGTTGCTTTTCTTGATAGGCTTCAAAAGCCTTTTTATCTTTAAAACTAGGTATTTGATCAAGATTTTCTGAGCAAGTTTTCTCATTTGCCAAAATCACAAGATGATTATACCGTTGTCTCAAAGCATTGATCTCTTCTTGCTCTGCTTTACTTAAATCCATAAAAAACCATGGAACAATTAAGAACCAGCCAGCTACGCCTAAAGCCACGTTTTTTCCGGTTTTATTCGTCTTTGGAATTAATCTATTAATTTCTTCCTGAGCGAATTGCATCTCGGATTCGAGCGCAGCGCAAGACTTTGTATTGTCACCATATTGATGCACTGTTACTAGGTTAGCTGCTCGTCCAGCGCAACCAGCCAATACAGACATGATTACAAAAACAGACATGGATCTCATTAACGGGTTTGCAAGCTTATACATATTAAAATCTCCAATAAGGTTAATTCAGAAGTTTAAAAAATACTAAAAAAAGATTATACCACAAATACTTATATAGAGGGACGTTATTGCCTTATTGCGTTACTTTTCGAAACCCTTTATGCTGCTTAACTTAACAACGTACGCTTCAGTAATGTCGTCAGATTTGAGTAAAGCAATAACGCAACAACGTCCCGCTCTATACAATTATCTTAACTAAAATTATCGCTCTGCGGATAGTTGGTCCGTTCCAGGGAAATTAGCGGCAACTTTGTAAGTTATTGTCCGTTCAGTTGCATTTTGAACTTCGATTTGAGCGCCCTTAAAAGAAATAAAATTGCTCTCAGTGATGTCGTATTCAACCTCTTGACTAAAAGGCTTGTTAGACAAATTGTTTGTTATTTCTCTGTATATGAATTTAACGTTATCTCCAACGCGACCATTGTATATAAGTTCTTTTCTAATCCCAGGCTTATTAGTCGCATTAACGCGCTTTAATGAATATATAGGCTTAGGGCTAGGCTTAACTGTAAGTGATTGCCAGAATATTCGTATTTGATCAGCATCTGTCTTGTTTATCTTTAAGCCGCCTGGTCCTGATGATGTAAACCCTGAATCATATATCGTGAAGTCCTCTGCGAAATAATGAGTCCATTTATCATCTTCCTTCTTCGCAATCAATTCTCCAGCAGGCACTGTAAACTTTTTAAGGAAAAAACCATCGCCAAAGGACACATCGTTTTGGAGGTCCATCGCAGCATAGGTATAAATCTCACCTCGAGCCACAACCGCTGTACCCAAATCAACTGTCCGAACGGAATTGACGGGCCAATCATGATTATATTCTTTATGTGGTGTAATCTGACGCATGGTCGTAGCACACCCAGTTAATGAAATTGCAATAAATCCTATAGTGAATAACTTTATTAAATTCATACTGACTCCAATCTAAATAACTCTCTTACGTTTTTGTTAAAAATAGTAGCTAACAAATTTGAGTGTTTTAATTTGCTCACGCACCATTACGCCTTAAGCTCACCCCATTTATCATTCGGGTAATAAGATTTGATTGTACTCTACGAACCAGGATAGATCAAATCCTCATCTAGCCATCGGACGACCTGTAAGTGGGTCAGGTCGTCAGATGGCTAGATGCGGTTTTAAGCCCTGTGTATAAATTTAGCATATCTGGACTTTCTTTAAGTGTAAGTGGGTCAGGTCGTCAGATGGCTAGTTGCGGTTTTAAGCCCTGTGTATAAATTTAGCATATCTGGACTTTCTTTAAAGTTTTTCTTCA
>JBLINS010000071.1:0-10971 GCA_047639455.1 Candidatus Omnitrophota bacterium | reverse complement strand
TAGCGACGTAACAATCCCACAGCAAAAGGCTTCTCTGGGAGATCATTACGCCGTTTGCTCCGCACGGCTCATGATGACGAGTGAAGCGATGAGTGCGTGAGGGTGTAAAAAAGTTAGTTATTGGGTTGGGTATACATTCCTTGAGTAGTAGGGTAAAGTGCACAATCTCATTTGATGCAGCATTATCTCAGAAGTCGATATAATAGTTAGAGTTAGGTGCTATTTATGGACAAAATTACGGAATTATTAATGGAAGAAAATATTTCAAAACAAGTCAAAAGCAGCATTGAGCTACTTAATCGTTTATCAGATCAACCTGATACGTGGATTGATGTGGATGAGGCTTTGTATATTGAGCTTATGAAGGCCGCTGGCCGTGTGGCTAAACCGACGCGTAATGAGTTGCGTAAACGCACGTCAGCTTGCAAAAAGAAGCGCCGTGATAAATTGTCCAAAATTGACCGCAGCGCTCGTGCATCAACGGGTATTCGGCAAGCGCGTGATGTTGAGGTATTTGCTGCTCCAGAGCAATTAATCGGAGTGGATGCCGGGGCCTTAATTGAAGGTGCCGAACTCACTTCGCCACGTAATTGTTATGTGTGTAAGGCTGAGTACACCAAATTACATTTCTTTTATGACTCTATGTGCCAAGCATGTGCGGAACTTAATTATAAAAAACGTTTTCAGACTGCGGACTTAACGGGCCAAGTGGCATTGATTACGGGTTCACGGCTCAAAATTGGTTATCAAGCCACTTTGATGATGTTGCGTGCAGGCGCTACTGTTATTGCGACAACGCGTTTTCCAATCGACTCAGCAATACGCTATGCAAAAGAAAAAGATTTTGGACAGTGGAAAGATAGGCTGCATATATATGGACTAGATTTGAGGCATACACCTAGTGTCGAAATCTTTTGTAATTCTATACAGAATCGATATGATCGTTTAGACATTTTAATTAATAATGCAGCTCAAACAGTTAGACGGCCCTCAGGTTTTTATACGCATTTAATGTCTAATGAAAACTTGGGCGTATCTGAATTATCTGAAGATGTGCAAAAATTATTACAGAATTATAATACATGCAAAAATGAATTGATTTCTTATTCTGAGTCTAATTTGAATGCTAAAGATGCTGTGGCAATTAGTTGGATGGGTAAGGCGCCTGGAATTGGCATAAGAGCATCAGCCGCATTATCACAAATCCCTTATGACTATGACCATACACTTAAAACGCAGGAAGTTTTTCCTGAGGGCAAGCTAGATGTGGACTTGCAGCAAGTCGATTTGCGAAAAACAAATAGTTGGCGTTTGCGCCTTGGCGAAATTGAGACGTCCGAGATGTTTGAATTACAATTAGTTAATTCGATAGCACCTTTTGTTTTGTGTAATAAATTAGAGCCAATGATGCGACGTGATATTACGGGCAAAAAACATATGGTCAATGTGACCGCTATGGAAGGCAAGTTTCAACGCTTTAATAAAGCCGACCGACATCCACATACCAATATGGCCAAGGCAGCACTTAATATGCTGACGCATACCTCATCGGGCAGTTTGGTTAAGTCTGGTATATATATGAATGCGGTTGATACAGGCTGGGTGACAGACGAGGATCCTGCACATTTATCTAAGTTCAAGCAGGATGTGCATGATTTTCAACCACCACTAGACATTGTTGATGGAGCAGCACGTGTATGCGATCCTTTTTTTCATGGGATTAATACGGGCAAACATTGGTGTGGAAAATTCTTAAAAGATTATTTTCCTATTGATTGGTAGTTTGATTTAAACAAAAGCTTGAGTCCAAGGGTAATTCAATGAATTATTGCATTAAATGTAAGTCTTATTTCACTAAGCTGCAGCATACTTGCTCTAATTGTAATAAAAAATTAATTGGCGGGGTGCGAAAGACGATTCTAGACATCATTCATTGGATTGGTTTGGTTTTGGTGATTGGAGTGTGTTTGGTATTGGGATTTTATGCAGTGACTTATATTGATAAGGTCTTTGAAGAAGATGCTTCTAAGGCACGCCAACAAATGCAAAAAATGCGCGAAGAAGCAAAAGAACAAGACAGGTATTCCAGATTTTAAAAGTAAGTATGCAGGCATCTTAGGTAGATGATGTTGGCTTCTTATGGCGTCTTCGTGGAATATATTATTTTTTAGAAAATAAACTATGTCATTGTGAGGAGTAATAGCGACGTAACAATCTCACAGATGAAGACTTTTCATTGCTACGCATGGATCTTGCGACGCGGCTTCTGGGAGATCATTACGCTGCTTGCTTCGCGCAGCTCATGATGACGATTGTGATTTTTGCTTTGTTTTTTTTGACATTCTAACGTACTTTGTTAAACCGGTTTAACTATCGAGGTATTTTTACTATTTATCATATTATAATGAAACGAGTTACGCACTCATGGGCCAACACTTTAGCGGTATTAAGTCCAAGATGACGGGTAAATATTTACACAGAATTTAAAACATTACGATAAAAGAGAAAGTATTAATTATTATGGCATTAATTAGTTTACATGACATCACATTAGCTTATGGCGGTCCTCCATTGTTTGAGGAGTTGAGTTTGCGTCTCGAGCCAGGTGAACGGACGGCACTTTTGGGCCGTAATGGAACCGGCAAAACAACATTAATGAAAGTTTTGGCACGGCAAGTTACGGCTAATAGTGGTGAAGTGTCTTATCAAAAAGGCATTACCGTCACGCACTTACCTCAAGAAGTGCCTGCTGATTTAGCAGGGTCAGTTTTTGATATTGTTCTATCCGGATGTGGTGAGCGCGTGAAGCTATTAAGCGACTATCACCATATTAGCCACAGATTAGAGACAGAATATTCCGAACAACTCATGAATCAACTTGGGCGACTTCAATCCGAAATGGATAGAACTAATGGCTGGGAAGTGCATGGGCAAGTTGAGGACGTGATTGAGCGCGTCAAATTAGATCCAGAGGCTGAGTTCAATAGTCTCTCGGGTGGTCAGAAACGCCGTGTCTTTTTTGCTAAGGCATTGATCCAAAACCCGGATGTTTTATTGCTTGATGAGCCCACCAATCATTTGGATATTGAATCTATTGAGTGGCTTGAAAAATTTCTTAAAGCATTTAAGGGCACTTTGATGTTCGTGACTCATGATCGGGCATTTATGGAGCATTTGGCCACGCGTATTGTGGAATTAGAACGCGGACGTATATTTAGTTGGGTATGTGATTACCCAACTTTCTTGGTGCGCAAGCAAGCCGCACTCGACGCGGAAGAGGTGGAACAAGCTAAGTTCAATAAAAAATTAGCCGAAGAAGAGGTTTGGATACGTCAAGGCGTTAAGGCTAGGCGAACACGCAATGAGGGCCGGGTTAGAGCACTCAAAAAATTACGTGAGCAAAAAAGCGAACAGCGCCAAGCCGTTGGACTTGTCAGGGCTACTTTGCAAGAAGCTGACCGATCAGGACAATTAGTGACTAAAGTAGAAAGCCTTTCTTTTGCCTATGGCGATTTACGTTTAATTAATGACTTCTCAACTCAAATTATGCGAGGTGAGAAAATAGGCTTAATCGGCCCTAATGGAACTGGCAAAACAACTTTATTGCGCTTATTACTAGGTCAATTAGAACCCCAAGCCGGTACGGTTAAGCTTGGCACTAATTTGCAAGTCGCGTATTTTGATCAAATGCGTGGACAGCTTGATGAAGAAAAAACAGTCGCCGAGAATATTAGCGATGGCGATACAGTTGTTTTGAATGGTAAGCCAAGGAATGTGCTCGGGTATTTGCAGGATTTTCTCTTTCCGCCAGACCGTGCCAGAACACCGATAAAAGTATTGTCTGGAGGTGAGCGTAATCGTCTATTGCTAGCCAAATTGTTCACCAAACCTGCCAATCTCCTGGTAATGGATGAACCTACAAATGACTTGGATATAGAGACATTAGAATTATTAGAAGAATTATTAGCCAATTTTGCGGGCACCTTGCTGTTAGTTAGTCACGATAGAGCTTTTTTGAACGATGTGGTGACATCGACAATTGTATTTGAAGGCAATGGTGAAGTGGCTGAATTTGTGGGCGGCTACGATGATTGGGTTAGACAGCGCGGACTTGAAGTAGCGGAATCAAAGAACAAGTCCGCTAAAGACATAATCTTAGAAAGCAAAAAAGTCATTGCAAAAGAATCTAATAAAGTCTCAAATAAAGATAAAAATGAGCTGGCTAAATTAACCGACAAAATCGAGGTATTAGAAGCACAGCAAAAACAAATTTTTTTAAAAATGTCCGAGGAATCCTTTTATAAATTGCCACCCAAAGAGATGTCGGCAATAAAGTCTAAGTCTGAAGACATTAAGGTTAATTTGGAAGAGGTCTATAAACGTTGGGAAGCCTTGGAAGTCAACCAAGCTTAAATACGGTTTCTAATCTAATAGCTGGTATAGTAGGCTTAATAGGAGTATTGAATGGGTGATTATGTTTTGCCACAACGCCGTATAAGACCAATGGGATTAGTTCTATTCGCTACGCTAATTCTGTGTGGCGTTCTTGGAACACCCCTATATATTTATTTTCGTGGGATCACTGCTCCAGAAATAACATTATTCGCCTTTTATTTTTTAGCCACGAGCTTATCCATCACCATGGGTTATCATCGTTTATTTGCGCATACAACTTATAAGACTCATGCAGTGATTCGTTTTCTGCTCCTCTTTTTTGGAGCGGCGACTTTTGAACAATCAGCGCTCAAATGGTCCTCTCAACATCGCCAACACCATCAATTCACAGATACCGATAAAGACCCGCATAATTCCACCAGAGGATTTTGGTATACACATATTGGCTGGATTCTTTTTTACAAACACCGTGTTAATCAAGATAATATTAAAGACTTATTGCGCGATAAATTGGTTATGCATCAGCATAAACATTATAATTTGTGGTCGGGTGGAGCGGGCGTGGTTTTACCATTATCAATAGGTCTTTTTACAGGACATTTATTAAGCGCTTTTTTGATGACGATTTGTTTGAGAATATTTTTGGTTATGAATGCCGCTTTTTTCATTAACTCCTATGCGCATATGGTGGGAGCTAGGACATATAATGCCAATGAATCTGCTAGAGACCATTGGTTGGGCGCATTATTGACCAATGGTGAGGGTTATCACAGCTTTCACCATCGTTTTCCTAATGATTATCGTAATGGCGTACGCTGGTATCATTGGGATCCCAGTAAGTGGCTAATATACTTTCTATCCCGCATAGGCTTAACTTCCGCACTTAAACGCACATCCCAACAAGCCATTAGCGCTGCCTTAGCATAAGCTTTTTTATGCCGGAGCCCACCCACGGGGAGGGTTATATAGACATTGTTTAATCTAAAAAATAGAACGACATAAATATTAGGTTTGTTATAATTACCAAACGCAATATTAGGTTGCTTAGGTATGCGGGCTTGCGTCTATGCGGACTTAAATTAATTTGCGATAGAGGACTTGACTACATTTAAATATGAAATGAGTCGCCTCACAGGCATTCAGTATGGTGGAGTGTAAGATGAAAGAGGTTATTGTATGAATGCATCAGATTTATTTGTGAAGGCATTAGAGAATGAAGGTGTTGAGAGAATTTATGGTGTACCCGGCGAAGAAAACCTAGATTTTTTGGAAGCACTTAGAAAATCAGACATTGAATTAATCTTAACGCGACATGAGCAGGGTGCGGCATTCATGGCTGCCACGTATGGTCGTTTGACTGGCAAGACCGGTGTTTGCTTAGCAACTTTAGGGCCTGGAGCGACTAATTTGGTAACGGGGGCAGCTTACGCTCAATTAGGCGGCATGCCGATGCTGATGATTACGGGTCAAAAGCCGATTAAGACAAGTAAGCAAGGTCGTTTTCAAATTGTTGATATAGTCGACATGATGAAGCCATTAACAAAATTCACGCGTCAAATTGTGGATCCTAAGATGATAGCAGGTTTGGTTCGAGAGTCCTTTCGCTTAGCCGAAGAAGAACGACCGGGTGCCGTGCATTTAGAGCTGCCTGAAGATATTGCCGCAGAGTCTATAGACGAATCGGACGCTAGTGTTTTTGAGGTGAGTCGTGTGCGTCGACCGCATGCTGCTGATACTGTTTTGGCCGAAGCCGCGTCGATGATTAGGGACTCCAAGTTTCCCTTATTGTTAATTGGCGCTGGAGCTAATCGTAAGCGCATTAGGGCGGCATTAACTAACTTTGTTGATACAACGGGAATTCCTTTTTTTACAACTCAAATGGGTAAAGGTGTTGTTGATGAAAACCACAAATTAGCACTAGGAACAGCAGCTTTGTCCACAGGGGACTATATTCACTGCGCGATTGATCGGGCTGATTTAATTATTAATGTGGGCCATGATGTGGTGGAGAAGCCACCATTTTTTATGGAGCATGGCGGTAAAAAAGTCATTCACATTAATTTTTTGTCAGCCGTTGTTGATAATGTGTACTTTCCTCAATTAGAAATTGTGGGTGATATAACGTCATCGGTGACAGGTTTAACCAAATCAATAGGCTCCTGTAATGATCATGACTTTTCGTATTTTAATAAAGTAATCGAACATATTCGTGAGCATATTGCTGAGAAGTCAGAAGACCAAAGCTTTCCCTTGAAGCCACAGCGTCTTGTTGCTGATATTCAAAACGTTATGGCTAAAGATGGTGTGATTGCTTTGGATAATGGTGTTTACAAAGTCTGGTTTGCCAGAAATTATATTGCCGCTCAACCTAATTCAGTTTTGCTTGATAATGCTTTGGCAACTATGGGTGCTGGGCTGCCATCTGCCATGGAGGTTGCTAGAGCTCACCCAACCCAAAGAGTTATGGCTATTTGTGGAGATGGTGGGTTTATGATGAATAGCCAAGAAATGGAAACGGCTATTCGTTTGAAGTTGAATTTGGTTGTATTGGTATTACGTGACAATGCTTATGGAATGATTCGTTGGAAGCAATATGCTGCTGGATATCCAGATTATGGCTTAGCTTACGGGAATCCCGACTTTGTTAAATATGCTGAGAGTTATGGCGCGGGTGGATATCGAGTTGAAAGTGCGGAAGCATTTATTCCTTTGATAGAGGATTGTTTTAAAAAGGGTGGCGTTCAATTAGTGGAGCTGCCAATTGATTATTCTGAAAGCAATAAGGTTTTGATAGACGAATTAAAAGAGAGGGTGTGTTTGATATGAAGCTAGAAGTTAAGTCACCCTATAATCACAAACTTATCAAAACAATCAAAATGCATACAGCCGCAGAGGCTGAGCGTATGCTTAAAAAAGCTCTCAAGCTCTATAAAAATAGAGATGGCTGGATACCCGCCTCAAAACGTGTTGCTATATTGAATAAATTAGCTTTATTAATTAAAAAAGATTCTAATAAATTCGCTCTTTTAATTGCCAAAGAGGGTGGTAAGCCTATTACGGATGCACGCATTGAAGTAGCACGAGCTATTGAGGGTGTGTATATAGCAGCTAAAGAAATAGCGCATATTGTTAAGGGTGAGGAAATCCCGATGGGTTTGACGACTGCCTCTCAAGGCAGGCAAGCGTGGTCGACCAGAGAGCCTATAGGCGTTGTGGTCGCTGTTAGTGCTTTTAATCACCCACTTAATTTAATCATTCACCAAGTTGTGCCCGCAATTGCTGTGGGATGCCCTATCATCATCAAACCCGCAAGTGCCACACCACTTAATTGCCTAGAGATGTTCAAACTCACTAAAGCTGCCGGTTTACCTGAAGGGTGGATGCAAGTGTGCATATGCAACAATCAAGTTGCCGAACAATTAGTTACCGATAAACGTATTGCGTTCTTTTCTTTTATTGGGTCAGCCAAAATAGGTTGGCAATTACGAAGTAAGTTAGCTCCAGGAGTGCGCTGCGCTTTAGAACATGGAGGAGTCGCTCCTGTTATTGTTGCTGAAAATGTTCCTATGAAATCTTTGATAGCCCCCTTAATCAAAGGCGGTTTTTATCATGCAGGCCAAGTATGTGTTTCGGTGCAACG
Source organism: Candidatus Omnitrophota bacterium (assembly GCA_047639455.1). Lineage (GTDB taxonomy): Bacteria > Omnitrophota > Gorgyraeia > 2-02-FULL-51-18 > JAGOUK01 > JBLINS01. The sequence goes on along the minus strand of JBLINS010000071.1, from coordinate 2,936 downwards.
TGTTTTTGCACCCAAGAAGAAAGCGCGTCAATTAGCCACAGCACTTGCCAAAGAGGCTAAGAAGTTACGCGTTGGTGATCCGACCAAAGATTCAACGGAAGTGGGGCCGCTCATATGGGAGCGTGAAGTGAATCGTGTGCATGATTGGGTAATGCAAGCTAAGAAAATGGGCGCTCAAATAATATGTGGTGGAAAAAAGTTAAGCAAAACCACTTATGCACCCACAGTTATCTTTGATCCACCGCAAGATGCTTTGGTCTCTAATTCAGAAATCTTTGGTCCTGTTGTTTGCGTTTATCCCTATGCTAATATATCTTCAGCAATTACCAGAGCAAATAGTTTGGATGTGGCATTTCAAGCAGCTGTCTTTTCTAATAATATGCAAGAAACTTTGGATATAGTGAAGCGACTGGACGCGACTGCCGTGATGGTCAATGACCACACAGCCTTTCGTGTTGATTGGATGCCATTTGGCGGCCGAAAATCCTCCGGACTCGGCATGGGCGGCATTGGCTACACCATGGAAGACATGACTCAAATCAAAATGATGGTCCTTAAAACCTAAAAAAGGAATAATAATGCCTATATCTTTATTAAAATAAATTGCCCACTTCAAACAAGAGGCTTATCCCAAGATCCAAAAAGAGACTTTGGAAGCTTTGACTAAGATGACGGACGATTTGGTCGCGTCTGGTATAGAAAAAACAGCTTTGAATAAAGGTGATAAAATCCCTGACTTTAATTTGAATGATGCATTTGGTAATCAAGTCTCATCAACGGAATTATTAAAACAAGGGCCGCTTGTGATTAGTTTTTATCGTGGTGGTTGGTGTCCCTTTTGCAGCTTGGAACTTAAAGCATTACATGAAATACACCCTCAAATCAAAGAGCTTGGAGCGAATTTGATTGCCATATCTCCTCAACTCAATAAGTTTTCTTTAGAGAATGTAGAAAAGAATGGATTTAAATTCTCAGTCTTGAGTGATATTGACAATAAAGTTGCCGAATCTTTTGGGCTTGTATTTGGACTATCCAAGCATATAGCAAATCTTTACCGTTTTGCTTTTGATTTAGACTTAAAGGCGGTCAATGGATCGGATAATATGGCTTTGCATATCCCAGCAACTTATATTTGTGCGCCTGATGGGACGATTGATTATGCATTTGTTGACGCAGATCACTCAAATCGCTTAGAACCCCAACAAATCATCGATTTTTTAAAAAGTAAGTAAACTCTACAATGATTAAGAAAGGCAAAAAATGACTATTCATGAAGATAACTCCCTAAGCATTGGTAACACGCCCATGATTAAAATTAAACAAATGAGCAAGGATTGTAAGGCTAATATTTATGCCAAAATTGAAGGCCGTAATCCAGGCTATTCAGTCAAGTGTCGCATTGGAGCCAATGCGTCCACAATGATGTAATTAATTTACTTATAAAATGATTTTTCTTATTAATTTTTCTAAAATCAACAATTAGACGGTATTGTGCTCAGGATGACGCGTAGAATATATAAGCTCTTTAGGTATTTATGAATTTAGAATTTAGAGAGTTTATTCTTGAGGCTACTCAGGCCAAGGGTATATCTGCAGGACAAAAAATCCAAGATCTTTGGAGTGGTTACGGTACCATTAAGCGTTATGGCCTAAAAGGCTCCGCTTTGAAATCGGTTATTGTGAAACATATCGCCCTACCAGAAGCTAAAGACCACCCTCGTGGGTGGAATACCAACCTTTCACATAAGCGCAAATTAAGATCCTATGAGGTTGAAAAGACTTGGTATAAACATTGGAGTTCTTTATGCGGGGAAGAAGAACGTATACCCAAGTGTTTGGCCATTAAGTCTTCAAAACAAGAGAGTTGGCTGGTTTTAGAGGATTTGAATGCGGTAGGCTTTGAGCGGCGAAAGTCTTCTCTGTCTGTGAATCAAATGTCAGTATGCCTGGAATGGCTAGCTAATTTTCATGCTTTGTTTCTTGGTAAGAAAGCAGATAATTTGTGGAAAGTCGGCACTTATTGGCATTTGAAGACACGACCTGATGAATTACAAGTTCTCGATGACTTGGAATTAAAGAATGCCGCGACTGTCATAGACCAAAAATTAAATAATGCGCGCTATCAAACCATTGTACATGGTGATGCCAAGTTGGCTAATTTTTGTTTTTCCCCGGATATTGCAAGAGTAGCAGCGGTGGACTTTCAATATGTGGGTGGTGGATGCGGAATGAAGGATATTGCTTATTTTATAGGTAGTTGTCTAGATGAAAATCAATGTCAACAAAATGAAAAGCGACTATTGGACACCTATTTTAATTATTTATCCAAGTCTGTTCACTTAAAGAATAAGGATATTGATATTGATGAATTGATTCTAGAGTGGAAATCATTATATGCTTTGGCTTGGACAGACTTTCACCGTTTTATTAAAGGCTGGAGCCCTGGACATTGGAAAATTAATAGTTATAGCGAGCAATTAGCGCGCAAAGTTTTGGAGGCACTATGAAATTATCACCAAGTGACTTGCAGTCGCTGTGCTTTATAGCAATAGCCGCGGCCCGTCATAGCGGAGAATTGATTCAAGGCTGGGTTGGGAAGTCTATTTCTGTGCAAGAAAAAGAAACGGGCTCTAGTCCAGCCTCACGCACGGTGACGGAAGTTGACTTTAAAAGCCAAGAAATTATTCTTCAATACTTGGCACCATCTTTAGCTCAATTTGATTTGGGCTTATTAGCCGAAGAAGCGAATGATGATGGTAGCCGATTTGCTAAAGACTATTTTTGGTGCATTGACCCCTTGGATGGAACGCTTCAATTCACCGAGTCGCGTTCGGGATATGCCGTGTCCATAGCTTTGGTGTCGCAAACGGGCGAAGCTTGTATTGGTGTGGTGTATGACCCACTCACAAAAACGCTATATCATGCTATAAAAAACG
>JBLINS010000070.1:0-11391 GCA_047639455.1 Candidatus Omnitrophota bacterium | reverse complement strand
ACTTGCTTGATTATCAGAATAAGATTAGCCAAAAAATTAGCTTAGGGTCACTCGGGCCTTATTGTGCTCGTGCTGTGGCTGAACAAGCTTTATTATTAAGCTTAGCTTTATTACGTAAGCTGTCACAGCAAATAGAATCCTTGAAACACTTTGAGCGTAATGGCTTATGCGGTCAAGAGCTCAAAAATCAAAAAGTTTTAGTTATAGGCGTGGGTCATATCGGCCAAGAAATCATACGTGTATTCAAAGCTTTGGGTTGTTCAGTTAAAGGTGTTGATATAGAGCCCACAGTAATGGATGTGGAATATATTGACTTGAATCAAGGTGCGCGTGATGCAAACATAATTATTTGCGCTTTACCGCTAACTAAACAGACGCAGGGTCTTTTGGATTATGATATTTTGAAAAATTGCCCTAAACAATCACTATTTATAAATATCTCACGTGGTGAAATCTCTCCAATGGAAGATTTGAGGCGTCTATTAAACGAAGGTGTATTAGCCGGATTGGCCTTAGATGTATATGAAGACGAAAAAATATTAGCGCAATATTTACGCGGTGAGACAGATACCCCATCTAAGGCAGCAACAGGTATATTGGCCCTCCAAAATAATCCCAATGTCATCTTTACCCCACACAATGCCTTTAATACCCAAGAAGCTTTGATTAATAAGGCTAAATATGCCGCTCAAGCCATTGTGTCTTTTTTGGATAATGGACAATTTGCTAATCAAATATAGCCCAAAAGTGTGCGATAATTAGACTATGATTAATCCTGTGGAGACTTCTATACGTGTGCGTTATGCCGAGACAGATGGGCAAGGTGTTGTGCACCATGCTAATTATATGACTTACTTTGAATTAGGGCGCATAGAGCATTTGCGTGCTAATGGTATGGTTTATAGTGAATTTGAGGCCAATGGACATTTTTTGGTTGTAGCCAACTTAGAATGTAAGTATATGGCGCCCATTCGTTTTGATGATGAAATTATATTGCGAACTAATTTAGTTGACCATAGTCGCGTTAAGCTGATTCACACATATCAAGCTCTTAGAGACGAGCAGATAATGGCTGAAGCTAAGACTGTAATAGTTTGCGTTGACCGTGAGGGCAAAGTCACGCGTGTGCCGGAAAAATTAATATGTTAGGCATGAATTGGGTTATGAGAATTACGTGCATACCGATACTATGTATAGTCTTTGTCTCGCAGGGAATATTTGCGCAAGCAGAAGATAAAACGTATGTTGTTAAGAGCGTTTTGTCTGGCGATACAATAGAGTTGGAATCTGGATCAGTGATTAGCTATTCTTCAATTAAGGCCCCCGATATGGAGAGTAAAGATAAACGTATTCGCGAATACGCTCAAATGGCCAAAGACTATAATACCCAATTGGTTTTAGGTAAGACCATTCACGTGGAATGGGGCGCCAAAATTCGCAATGAAGATGGTATTTATTCGCCCTATGTGTTTTTGGAAGATGATACTTTGGTGAATCAAAAATTATTAGAATCTGGCTTTGCCAAATTAGACATAAACCCACCCAATTTTGAATATGCAGAAGAATTGCGTTCAGCTTCTAAGAATTCACGCAAAGATAGTGAGGGTCTATGGCAATATGAGTCTGAGGTAGATCATAATATTGGTGTTGTGGGTGATGTGATGACCAAAAAATTCTATTGGCCTGACGATCCACTCATTATGGATGTTCCTAAGCCACATAAGGAGAGTTTTTCATCGGCGATTGTTGCTCGATCTAGAGGCTATAAACCAAGCAAAGAATACCGCGAACGCTACGCACAAGAAACTTCCCTATACTAACTCCCAATAAAAGTCTGTACCCGCACAATCGCTATATCCTCCACAATCTGATTGTTGAAACTTAATTTCATTGCTACGCATGGATCCAGTTACACGGCTTTGTGACGATCTCCTACAGAAATGGTGTGAACATAATCCTGACAAACAACACACCATATCAGTGGAGTTATCTATTTCACAAAATACGTCAACAATCAAAATTATTCCGGATATAGCGATTGTGCGGGTATAAATAAATACTGAGATATAGTTAAGAGCTGAGAGCTTTAGTTTTTTTTAAAAAAACTTAAGGATGCGTCTATAGGCAGCGGGCATCCTGCCCCGCCGCGAAGTTTATGAAATAGGAAATCCTATAAGGCCTCCGGCTATTGTTTAATGAGGACTTCTGGATGAGTCTTGGGACTGTCTAAAACCTGGCGGTTTTAGAGACGTCAGGCTCGGGGCGTAACCTATTAGGAGTCTTGAGGATTGGCATATTAAAATTTGGAGTGCATCAGTTGACAATCAGTTGGCCTATCTTGAATTCGACCAAATTATGGTCTATAATAGTGGACTAGGAGGAAGATATGGAAATTAAAATTGTTCCGGTAACAGAACTTAAGCCTAAATTACTTCGAGTGATCACCCAAGCTCATGAAATAGGCCAAGAATATATTGTAACCAAAAATGGTAAGCCGGCTGCTGTGATTATGAATTTTGATGAATGGGAGAGTTGGAAAGAGACTATGGATATACTTTCTGATCAAAAGGCAATGCAGCGCATTCAAAAGAGTACAGCGTTTTTCAAAAAAGGCGGCAAAGGACTTAGGCTGGAGCAGGTTTTCAAAAGCTAGTAGTGAAATACACCGTTATCATCCCACCTGATGTATTCAAAGTAATCCAAGTCCTCTCTCCCACACTAAAGAAGCAAATTCGAGCGGCACTTGACTCGATTGAGGAAGACCCTTATCAAGGCAAAGCCTTGAAAGACAAGCTGAAGGGTTTGTTTAGTTTCCGGGTTAGCCGTTATCGTATTATCTACAAAGTCATACGTAATAAAGTTCAAATCCAAATTATTGACATTGGACACCGCGCAAATATCTATCAACGCATTACCTCAAAACCTAAGAATAATTAAAAATCTACCATTCACCGGATGGTATATAAGCCTTCCAATTTCATGGTGTTCGCGATTGGCAGGGGACCAATTGCTTATAAGCGCCTCCTCAATGTAATGAGTTTCAAAGCTGACAATCCTAGAACCATCCATATGGTAAGTTTTTTTTGAGAATACACAGCTCTACGCCTCTAGCCAAAGGCTTTATAGGCAGCGCGCTTCGAATTTTAAAATACCAATTCCTCAACACTCTTAATAGGTTACGCTCCTAGTCTGGCGCCTCTAAAACCACAGGTTTTAGACAGTCCAAAAGCTCATCCAGGACGCCACATTATTTCTAGCCGGAGGCTTTGTAGGCGCTCTGCTTTCATAGACTTCGCGGCGGTGCAGGATGCCCGTTGCCTATAGGTGCCACCTTTTGTTTTTTTTTAAAAATTTATTGCAAGTGTATTTGGAGAATCGCTTAGTCATACTTGTGTCTGTATAAGTGGCGTGTACGGAACTTTGTGATTGTTGACGTATTTTGCGAATTAGATAGCTCCACAGAAATGGTGTGCTGTTTGTCAAACCGTGCAACTGGATCCATGCGTAGCAATGAGAATTATGTTCACACCGTTTCGGTAGGAGATCGTCGCAAAGCCGTGTAACTGGATCCATGCGTAGCAATGAAATGAAGTCAAAACAATCATTTTGTGACGGACATGCCACTTATGCGGACACAGACTTTAACTAAGCTTTGTTTGCTGTGGGTGGGGTGTGAATTATTATTCCTTGCTTGGGCAGTATGGGTATATAATGAGCGCCAAATCAAGGAGGAATTATGAGCTTTACATTACCAGAATTACCTTATGCTATGGACGCATTGGCACCACATATATCTAAAGAGACATTGGAATTTCATTATGGCAAACACCATAAGACATATGTAGACAAATTGAATGGATTGGTTGAGGGCAAGCCTGAAGCTTCTAAGTCATTAGAAGAATTAGTCACGTCTTCACAAGGGGGCGTTTTTAATAATGCCGCTCAAGTCTGGAATCACACTTTTTATTGGAATTGCTTGTCACCCAATGGCGGTGGTGCTCCTGAAGGTGCTTTGGCTGAGGCTATTAATGCGGCATTTGGCTCATTTGAAGAGTTTAAGACTCAATTCACCGAAAAGACAGTCACTTTATTCGGATCGGGTTGGGCTTGGCTAGCTAAGGACGCGGATGGCAAATTACAAATTGTCCAAACCAAAGATGCGGGCAATCCTTTGACTCAGAAACTCAAACCCATACTCACTTGTGATATTTGGGAGCATGCTTATTACATTGATTACCGTAATGCGCGCCCTAAATACTTAGATGCTTTTTGGAATTTGGTTAATTGGGAATATGCTGCCAGTCAATTATAAGTATTACATTACGTCATCACCCGCTCTCGGCGGGTGATGACGTAATTGCAGTATGTTTTGTTAAGGTTAAGCAATAGTTGTTTTTGATTAATTGTGTTAATATAACAGTACTATGTCAATAAGAAGATTAAAGGTGAATAAAAATCAGACCACCCTGGTCTGGTTATTGGTTTTATTTGTTAGCATATCTTCTCTATGCACCACCCCAATTCATGCGGCTGAAGACACGCCGAGTCTTGATGCAAACATTTCGCTCGATTTTAATGGCGCTGAATTAAAGAATGTTTTGAAGGTACTTTCTAGAGCATCCGGCGTTAATATTATTCCCGATCAACAAATGCATAATAAAACGATTAATTTATTTCTTGAGAATGTGAGCATACGTGAAGCTATGGACATTATTGCCTCGTCCAATGAAATACATTATGTCAAGGAGCCTTCCGGTGTTTATATGTTTAAGAATGGTGCACGCAAGCCTATAGTTGAGAATGATCCTAAGCCATTTCAAAAAGAATTAGATGCTATTCTCCAACGTGCTCAACAAGAAAAAGAATTAGAAATTAAAAAAGAAAAAAGAGAATTGGTTACTCAAATCTTTTTTCTGAGATATCAACGCTTGTCGACTTCACCCATAGATGTGGGTGGTCAATCGGTGATTGGAGAATTGGGTAGTAGCGGTTCAGGCAGTTCAAGTAGTTCAGGTAGTGGTTCAAGCAGTTCAGATAGCGGGTCATCTGACTTACTTGGTTTGGGTGGCGGTTCTTCGGGTGGCGAAAGTTCGGGTGGCGGCAGTGCTAGCACGGCTCCTGGAATTGATACCACGATTGCTAGTTTATTATCGTCTGATGGTAAAATGTCTGTTAATTTACCCACCAATAGCATGATAGTCACGGATTATGTTGAGAATTTAGAGTTAATCCAAAGAATATTGGATGGACTTGATGTTTATCCACGCCAAGTCATGTTAGAGGTCCAGGTCTTGGAAGTTGGTGCCTCGACTATTAGTAATTTGGGCGTTGATATTGGTGGTAGTGATGGCGCTTTGGTGAATTTTGTAGGTGGCTCAAGAACAGCTTCATTTCCATTGCAGGAATCTATATTCAATAGCTTTGATGCCACGACGGGTGCTAAGGCTGCTGTGACGTTGGGCACATTGAGCTTCGCTAATTTTCAGGCTGTGCTTAAGCTAATTTTGACAGATTCAGAAACGGAGATCATTGCTAACCCGCGTGTATTGACTATGAATAATGAAGCGGCTGTGATTCAATTATCAACAGAGACTTCTATTGCTAAGGTGACGGAGCAAGCTTCATCCGAGGGCGTATCTCTCACGTCAACAGATACCGCCGAGCGAAGTGAAACGGGCATAATCTTAAAGATGACACCTCAAATTAACTTGGATGATTCTGTTGTCTTATACTTAGAACCTTCAATTAGCACGGTGTCCGCCTCAACTTTCTTCTCAACAGACTTTCTTGATCCGACAACGAGGTCTATACGCACAACTGTGCAAGTCATGAATCACGAGACGATTGTGATAGGTGGTTTGATTGACAGCTCCTCTTCAGTGAGTGTCAAAAAAGTACCTATATTTGGCGACATACCTTTATTAGGCAAATTATTCCAATACACGTCTGAGACATCTATAGATAGAGAATTATTAATTTTTATCACGCCACATATTATTGAGCCGCCTAGTAAAAAAGCCGTGGAGTCAGTCGTTCAAGCCGAATTTGAACCGACTAACTTAGAAGAAATATTAGCCGAGCTAGAAGTCGAACCTAAGCCAGCATTGCTTAATTCCAACACAACGGTATTGCCCAAAGGGGCAAATAAAAATCAAAATGCCTCAGAATCCAATGAAGCCACAGAGCCTAGCGAGCTTGTCAAAGTAGCTGAAGTAACAGAAGTCACTGCTCCTATAGAGGCTTCTGAATCAGAAATTTCTCAAACAGTCATAGTATTGGATAAGGCTATAGACCAAAGCGCTGAAGCTGAATTTGGTTGGGTTTCTCAACGCTTGCAAGCCATTCATGGTGAGGTGCCTTTGCTAAAGCCTAGTTCAGAATTAGCGGGTCTTGGCAAAGTCGTTACTCGCAGAGCAACCAAATAGCCAATTGTTGGTATTTGTCAAAAATTTAGCAATACACACATTATTTATTAGCCCCTCTAGTAAATACTAGCTTAGATTGGGTATACTTTAGTTTATGGAAACAATCAAACACATCCCACTTATATGTCTTGGAATTCTACTCTTTTGCATGTATTCCAACCCGGCTCAAGCTGCTGAAGACATCACCGTCACCACCTTTTTTCCAGCACCTGCTGCAGGCGGCGGGGCGGGTAGTACGGGGGACGCCGAATTAGCTCAAACGGGAGGTGACCATGTACATATAGGTGTAGCCACACATTTGAGTGGTAATGAATATGAGGGTAAGCTTTGGGTGGCTGATGCCTCTACGCTAATAGATGTCAAGGCCACCACACCCACAGATGTAGTTGTTCCGGATATTATTTTGCAAAATACGAGTAATACGAATAATAATTATAATCGTTTATTATTCGTGAATTCAGTCGGTGGTGTGGATTCAGCCATTGCAGGCTCTCATGAAGATGCTAATGCGACCGGAACAGCACTTAGGGGTAATCTAAAATTTTTAACAGCGAATGCCGCTGGACTATTACCCAGAATGACCCTTGCCTCAACTGGTAATGTGGGCATAGGCACAGAGACTCCTTCGGAGAAGTTATCCATATCAAGACTAGCTACAGATACATCAAATCCAACGCTTGAAATCTCTTCCGCCACGAGCACCACTTATGACCCAACTTTAAAATTAACTAGGGGTAGCAGCGCGTATTATGGCCTGCTCAAGTATGACACTGGTCTGTCAGACATGATTATTCAAAACACGAATAGCGCTTCCACATCTGATATTAGATTTCAAACGAGCGGATCAAATGATCGTATGGTGATTACCGGTAATGGTAATGTGGGAATTGGAACGACGTCCCCTAACCAAAAGCTTGTAGTATCCGGTAATGAGTATATCACCGGTAATTTGGGCATAGGGGTCTCAAGTCCTACCCAAAAGCTTGCAGTCTCGGGAAATGGGTATCTTACCGGTAGTTTGGGTATAGGGGTTACAAGTCCCAGTAAGCCTTTGCATGTAGCTGGCCAATCGCAATTTGAGAATTTGATTAACCTTAAAGGGATCACTGCGGGATCAATCAAGCGTGCGCAAATCTTGGGCGACTCCACAACCGATAGTGTCCGCTTTGGTGGCGGTAAGGCTGGTGGTGAGACCATGTTGTTGTATCCTTATGGAAATGGGGAATTGAACTTCATGACAACGAGCGGAACGGCTACTCAGAGTGTGACCATGGAATTGAATGCCTGCGGAGATGTGGCCATTGGGTTGGGAAATTCACAACCCTTAAACTGTGCCGGCAACGCCGCTGCCTATAAGCTGCATGTTCGGGATAGAGAGTCTCTTAAGCCGATCGTTGTATTTGAGAATGGAAATACCAGCTCAAACCCAGGTAAGACAATACTCAAGCTTCATTTTCCAAATGATTCAGGTATTCATAGTAGCAAAGACAAGTGGATTTCTTTTTATGACGCAGGCGGAATGGTTGGAAGCATCACCGGTGAGGTGAGCTACCGTCAGTTTACCGGCGGACACGTCGGTCAGACGGATGAAGACTTTTCGACTTGGAAGCCTGGAATGATTGTTAGCGCCACCGGCGAAATGATCACCAAAGGAATATCCCGCGCTCTCCCGAAGATTCGTTTGTCAAACGGTCAAAAGGACAAGGCTGCGATAGGTGTCTTTACCGAAACGGAGTTCCCCCATGACATATCAGGCTTTGATCGGGATAAACCCGCGATTAATTATAATGCATTGGGCGAGGGGTTGATTTTGGTTACAGATACCGGTGGCGATATTAGCGTGGGCGACTGGATCCAGTCAAGTCCGCGAGCCGGTTATGGCGAGAAGCAAAGTGACGATGTATTTCATAATTATTCAGTGGCCAAAGCTAGCGAGCCCGTGATTTGGGACAATGAACCGACTGATTCTCAAACTGGATTCAAAGTTAAGATGGTTGCTTGCACTTATCACGCAGGCTAAAATAAAAGCGGTTATATGAATTCCACCTTATTTAAATACCTACCCATCTCATTATTCCTATTAATCAACTTGTTTCCCGCCCAAGCTTTAGCTGAATATGATTATGAGCTCACACCTGATCAAATATCTCAAATGTCAACTGAAGAAACACAGATACATATGGATGCGCGAATCAAGGCCGAAGAAGCTCAGCGCCAAATAGATGATGCCGAGTTTGAAGCCGTAGAAGTCCAGCGTTTGCAAGAGCTCAAAGAACGTGATCCGGAAGCATATGCTGTTTATGAGGAACGAAGACAAAGGCAAGATGCAATTAATTTAATTATTACCTCACATAGCGAACGGGCTATCAATGATGAAGAAGCTAGGCAGCATTTAGCTCCATTGATCACGGACGATATAGCTAATGAAATAATTTATTATGAGGAAGACATTACTGAACTTGCTCAGTTAATAATTGAAAAACAAAACTATATTGATAATCCCCAAGAATTACTTCTAAAACGTGTTGATCAAATGCTTGGTCTGGCGCAACCTGAGTAGGACGAATTCTTCCCCTAACCCTTAACTCATATACCGCATAGGGATATTATTAACTATTTAAGTTAATGCAGTGAGTGAGGTTGTTAATTTTTGCATGTCTTATAAATAGTAATTATTGCTTAAATGTGCTAAGTTATATGTAATATGATAGTAAAAATACCATTACTGACTAATAAACAGGCTTTGTGCACATGGGTTTTGATATTGAATATGTGCATCACGCCATTGGGGATGAGTGTGTCTTCAGCGGAAGATGGTGCTAGGGGTTTGAATGCTAAAATATCTTTAGACTTTAATGGCGCTGAGCTTAAAGATGTTCTCAAAGCTTTGTCTCAAGACTCTGGACTGAATTTTGCCGCTGACCAAAGCATACGCAGAAAGCCGGTGCATATCTTTTTGACTGACGTTTCTGTTCATGAAGCTATGGATGCGATTGCATTTTCTAATACAATGCATTATGAGCGTGGATCCTCCGGAATTTATTTCTTCAAAAATGGATTTAAAAAAGAAATAAAAAAAGAAATAAAAGAGGAAGAGGCTATTGTTAATAAAGCTGGAATGATTTCGCGCGTATTTTTTCTCAAGTACCAACGCTTATCCATTTCACCCATAGATGTGGGCGGACAAGGAGTGGTGGGAGAATTGGGTGGTGGTGGTTCAGGCGGTAGTTCGAGTAGTGGCTCGGACAGCAGCTCATCTAGCTCAGGCGACATAGGCGCCTTAGTTGGTGGTTCAAGTAGTGAATCTGGATCTGGGAGTGGTGATGCGAGTATTGGTCGTGGTGTTGATTCAACTGTTGCCAAATTATTGTCTCCAGACGGCAATCTGTCGATTAATTTGTTAACCAATAGTATTATTGTCACGGATTATCTAGAGAACTTGGAGAGCATTCAAAGGATATTGGATATCATTGATGTCTATCCACGGCAAGTTATGTTAGAAGTTCAGGTCTTAGAGGTTGGCGCGTCGACCATTAGTGACTTGGGTGTTGATATTGGTGGTAGTGATGGCGCTCTTGTGAATTTTGTGGGTGGTTCGAGAACAGCTTCATTTCCATTGCAGGAATCTATATTCAATAGCTTTGATGCCACGACGGGTGCCAAGGCTGCTGTGACTTTAGGCACATTGAGCTTCGCTAACTTTCAGGCTGTATTACGTATGATATTAACGGATTCAGAAACTGAAATTATTGCTAATCCGCGCGTATTAACCATGAATAATGAAGCCGCTGTGATTCAATTATCAACGGATACGTCTATCGCTAAGGTGACGGAGCAAGCGTCGTCTGAGGGCGTCTCTCTCACGTCAACAGATACAGCCGAGAGAAGTGAAACAGGTATTATTCTAAAAATGACACCTCAAATTAATTTGGATGATTCTGTAGCTTTATATTTAGAGCCTTCTATTAGCACAGTGTCCGCCTCAACTTTCTTCTCAACAGACTTTCTTGATCCAACAACCAGGTCTATACGCACAACCGTTCAAGTCATGAATCATGAAACCATTGTGATTGGCGGCTTAATCGACAGCTCTTCTTCCACTAGTGTTAAAAAAGTACCCCTATTTGGCGACATTCCTCTAGTCGGCAAACTATTCCAATACACATCCGAGAGCTCTATAGACAGAGAATTATTAATTTTCATCACACCACATATTATTGAACCGCCTAGTAAAAAAACCGTGGATGCATTGATTCAAGCGGAGATTGAGCCAACGAATTTAGAAGAAATACTCGCTGAATTAGACGTTGAGCTCAAGACCCCATTATTGAATCAAGTAACCACTATATTACCCAAAGCGGTGAGTACGAATAACTATATTCCCAAAGTTAAGGAATCCACTATCTCCATAGAGCCCATTGCCGCCGTTGAAGTCTCTGAATCCATTGAAGCGGATGAATCTGAAGAAGTGTCCAAAACAAGCATAGCTTTGGATGAGGCTATCGATCAGGAAGCTGAAGCCGAGTTAGAGCTGGCATCTCAACATGCCCAAACCATTCATGGTGAAGCCCCTTTATTAGCACCCATCTCAGAATTCGCAGCCCTTGGCAAAGTCATTACCCGACGGGCAGGTAAATAGCCAATTGTTGCTGTTTGTCAAAAATTTAGGAATATACACATTATTTATTAGCCCCTCTAGTAAATACTAGCTTAGATTGGGTATACTTTAGTTTATGGAACGAATCAAACACATCTCACTTATATGTCTTGGAATTCTGCTCTTTTGCATGTATTCCAACCCGGCTCAAGCTGCTGAAGACATCACAGTCACCACCTTTTTTCCAGCACCTGCCGGTGGGGTGGGCAGTTCGGGTGATGCGGAATTAGCCCAAGCCGAAGATGATCATGTGCATATAGGCATAGCCACACATTTGAGTGGCAATGAATATGAGGGTAAGCTTTGGGT
>JBLINS010000069.1:0-11414 GCA_047639455.1 Candidatus Omnitrophota bacterium | reverse complement strand
GATTATTGGGCGGGGTTATCCGCTCGGGCGTTGCGAGAGGTTTATTTTCGAATGAAGCCGGTTTAGGATCTGCAGAAATTGCGCATGGTGCTGCCAAAACGCATGAGGCTGTACGCGAAGGTTTGGTGGCCATGTTAGGACCATTCATTGATACGATTATTATTTGTACTGTCACGGCTTTGGTGATTATTTGTACAGGTGCGTATGAAACGGAAGCGCATAAGGGTTTATTGACTATAACCGCTTTCAATCAAGGGTTGCCAGGTTCTGGGATTATGGTGTCAATTAGCATAGTGCTCTTTGCTTTCTCAACACTAATTGCTTGGTCATATTACGGTGATAGAGCCGTGGATTATCTTTTTGGGCAAAAAGCAGTTGTGCCATATCGTCTCGTATACATTGTCTTCATTGTGGTTGGATCTGTGAATTCGCTAGATTCTGTAATTAATTTTAGTGACGCAATGAATGGCTTAATGGCTTTTCCTAATCTAATTGCCCTTATAATTCTAGCCCCACTCGTAGGTCGCCTCACCAAAGATTATTTTGCCCGACTTAAACACCAAACTCAAAAATAAGACCCTAAAACCAGACCACTTAGCACTCACCTGCCTCTTTGCGATACATCAGCCCGTTGATGCCTAATTGCCCTTAGGGTTGTGATAGAATAGCGTCATTTCAAGAGTCGTCTATATAACTAATATGTATAATATAGTTAATAGTATAAATATATAGGAAATTTATGAATATCAATATTATTGGTGGCGGCATGGCGGGTTTGTCATGTGCCATTCATTTGCAAAATAGCGGTCATCAAGTCCATATTTTTGAGAAGAATTCAAAAGTTGGTGGCAAGGCGAATCGCATAGAAAAAAATGGGTTCAAAATTGATATGGGGCCGACTCTGATAATTATGCCCGAAGTTCTCGAAGGCATCTTTCGTCTAACGGGACGAAATATGTCTGATTATATAAAATTAGTCAAAGTCGATCCCGGCTATCGCATCAACTTTGAAGATGACAAATTCTTTGATATGACGACAGATAAAAAGAAGTTTGAAGCACAAATAGCTAAGTTTGCACCTAAGCGTATACCCGCTTTCAAGCGTTATCTTAAAGATGTTGAAAACAAATTTGAATATTCTAAAGATGCCTTTATTGAACGTAATTTTGATTCCTTAACGGATATGTTTGATTTAGGTTCATTACAAAGTGCTTTAAAGATCAAGCCTTGGGGTAGAGCTTTTCAACATGTTTATTCTTATTTTAAAAATGATTATTTAGCCACGGCTTTGTCATGTCAGGCCCTATATTTGGGTCAAACACCAATGAAGACACCGGCTTTATATAATTTATTAGCCTATTTAGAATTCACCTATGGCATATGGTTCCCAATGGGTGGATTGCACGAAATTCCAAAAGCTTTAGCGAAGCTTTTTGGGGATATGGGTGGAGTTATACATTTGGATTCAGAGGTTGAGTCTATTGTGGTTGAAGGTGATGAAGTTAAGGGCCTGCGCCTAAAGAATGGGTCAATTGAATTGTCTGATGCTGTTGTATCCAATCGTGATTTGCCAGCTTCATTTTCTAACTTTGTGAGTGAAGACAAGCGTCCCTCAGTGTCCAATGCCAAAATCGATAAATGGAATTATGGCTGTTCGTGCTTCATGACTTATTTGGGCATTAATAAAAAAGTACCTGGTTTATTTCACCATAATTTATTTGTCAATAAAGACATCCGTGTAGGCTCACGCCAAATCTTTGATGAAGGTCGATTATCAGACGATCCATTGCTTTATGTATGCTCCCCAACCAAAACAGATCCTAGCTTAGCTCCTGAAGGTAAAGAGGTTGTTTATATTTTAGCTATTGTGCCTAATTTGAGTGGTCAGCCCAAATGGCCTGATGACGCCAAACCATATCGTAAAAAAATTCTAGCTAGACTCAAACAAAGTGGTGTTGATATTCAGGATGCTGATATTGAATTAGAAGAGACTTTTACACCAAATGATTTTGAATCTGTTTATGGAACTCGC
The DNA here is from genome assembly GCA_047639455.1 of Candidatus Omnitrophota bacterium. Classification (GTDB taxonomy): domain Bacteria; phylum Omnitrophota; class Gorgyraeia; order 2-02-FULL-51-18; family JAGOUK01; genus JBLINS01. Next base: position 9,382 of record JBLINS010000069.1, on the reverse strand, counting down.
TTAGGAACAGCCTTTGGATTAGCACCCGACTTTTTTCAATCAGCAGCTTTTAGACCCACTATCAGATCTAAAGACTTAAAGGGTTTGTATCATGTTGGAGCGAGCACACATCCTGGCGGTGGCTTACCTATGGTTTTGACTTGCGGGCGTTTGGCCGCAGAGGCAATCGAAAAAGATGCTGATAAGGCGCGCCCAAAAGCGACTGTTTAATGACTGTAGAAACATTGTCTAAGGAATTAACGCTAGCTGATTACACGTCCATTGTAAACGAGCGTTTATTGGTTTTGCGTGAGGCTCAAAGTTTGTGGCAAGCGACATCGTTTGAGCAGCGTGTGACTTATTTAGCTCGGCTAAGAGAATTATTGTCAGCCAAGTCAGGGGACTATGCCCGCATTATAGCCTTAGAGAATGGCAAAACAGAATTAGAAGCGCTGTCCCAAGAAATTATTCCTCTCTTAGACACCATTGAATATCTAGAAAAGAATACCCACAAAATACTTAAGGATGAATCCGCTAATGTAGTCACTAAACAATTCTACTTTAAGGGCAAAGATAATTACTATTATCACCAACCCTATGGCGTTATAGGTATTCTTGGTACATGGAATTACCCACTTATACTTAATATGTCTCAAATGCTCTTTGCTCTCATGGCGGGCAATGCCGTTATTCTCAAAACATCTGAATTGTCTGAGCGTGTGACGGAGGCAATTAAAGAATTATTAATTGAAGCGGGCTTTCCTAAAGATTTGTTTTATTGTTTTTTTGGTGGAGTAGAGGCTGGTAAAGCCTTATGCATTGCCGAATGTGATAAATACATTTTGACCGGTTCGCAACAAACAGGACGGGCTGTGGCCAAGGCTTTAGGTCAAACATTAAAGCCATCCATTATGGAATTGTCGGGTGTTGATCCCTATGTCATTCTTTCGGATGCGGATTGGCCATTAGCTATTAAGACCTTATTATGGGCATCTTTTCAATATTCAGGTCAAACCTGTGTAGCGCCACGTCGCGTTTTGATCCAATCTAAGGATAAGGCCCTGTTCCTAGCAGAATTCAAAAAGGCTTGGGATGCTTGTGGTGACTTCATTGATAATCAAGGTATATTGCGTTCACAAGCAGTAGCACAAGATCAAAAACAAAAACTAAATACATTATTACAAAAGGGTGCCCGAGTTGAGTTTGGTGATTCACATATGGATGCAGAATCAAAATACTTTCCCCCACAAGTTTTGTCGGGTGTGACAATGGTAGCATTGGAAAGTATGGATTTTATGGCACCAATATTTTTTATCTTAGAATGTAAGGATGATGCTGACATTATTAAGACGGCTAATCAAAGTCAATATGCTCTGGGGGCAAGTGTGTGGACGGCGAGTGCCGAACGTGCAGAGAATTTGGCACGTCATATTCTAGCCGGTCAATTATGGGTTAATGATTCTATATTTTCGGTGGCCTTAGGTTGTGTCCCGTTTGGTGGGTTTAAGTCCAGTGGTTTTGGCAAAACACGCGGCAGGGACGGCTTGCTTGAAATGACTCAAAAGAAATTCGTGAGCTTTGATTGGCGGAAAAAGAGACTACTCAAACACTTACCACCTTATGAAGATCAGGGATTTGCTATCTTGAATCAAATTCAGCGCATGCTTTATCAATCTAATTGGCTTAAAAAAATCACAGCTTGCATGACGCTTGTTAAAACGATTATTTTTCAAAAGCCCAAACGAAAATAATATTCAAATTCAATGATTACGCATTCACGCAATCCATTAATCACACACTGGTTTTCAGCTTATGCTAAAGGTAAGTTGAAGAAGAATTTCTCTAATATATCATTAACTAAGACAAGCTCAATTCCTAAGTTTGAGGATAATATACCTGTGATTGTTATATCGAATCATAGCTCATGGTGGGATGCCATGCTGGCTATGTATTTAGGCTGGTATGTTTTTAAACGTGAGTATTATGGTGTTTTTGCCGCAGAGCAACTCAAGCGTTATGGTATATTTCGTAAGGTTGGCTGTTTTGGAATTGATCGCGACTCCAGCCAGGATACCCGGGAATTTTTGCGGTATACACAAAAATTATTAAACGAACAATCACGTTTATTGTGGATATACCCTCAAGGAGATTTGATTTCTGCAGAAGCATTGCCTTTGGTATTTAAAAAAGGCTATGTGAATATACTGTCGCGCTTGAAACGTGTACATTTATTAAAAACAACGGTGAGTTATGACTTTTGGTTAGAATCAAAGCCCGAAATCGTAATGGATATTATGCCGCTTGAGTATATGGAGCCTAAGCCCGGAGCCTCATTTACTAATGAGATTAATGAACGCATACAATGTGAGCTGAGCGAACGCCTGGCCGTATTACGCGACATTGTGCGAACACGTGATAAGTCACAATTAAATTCGATACTCACAGCTCAACACGGGACTAATATTGTTTATGATGGTTATAGGTATATGAAGTCCAAATTGGCAGGCGAAGAATTTCAACTGTCGCATGAGGCTAAGCTCTAATGTTCATTTTATCTATATTAGGCATACTCATTTTCTTCTATGGTTTATTCGAATGGAATATGGCTGTTTATAAGCCCTTTGATGGCTCAGGTCATGCGGAATTTAAAAGTGTATCCATATTGGTACCTTGTCGGAATGAAGCTAAAACAATTCGCTCTAATGTATTGAGCATGCTTGAACAAGATTACCCTGATTTTGAAGTGATTGTCCTAAATGATAACTCCACAGATGGAACTACTGAGATATTAGCCGAATTGATTCAAACCCATTCACAAAGACTTCGAGTTATTCAAGGCCAATCTCTTCCGGATGGATGGCAAGGTAAGAACTTTGCTTGCCATCAATTGTCTGTTGAGGCTCAAAAAGATTGGTTTTTATTTGTGGATGCAGATACATATCACGAGCCATTGATGTTAAAAAATGCTATGCATACGGCACTGAATGCCAAGGCCGCATTGTTATCTACTTTCCCTAGGCAACGTTTTGGTTCATGGGGTGATGAATTGGTTGTACCGATGATGTTTTTTGTTTTGCTGACGTATTTGCCAATGTTCTTTGTATCTAGGCGGACTTGGAAATGGATTGGTAATATATCGACTGCTTGCGGCCAATTTATATTGGTTCAGTCCAAAAGTTATCAGGAAATTGGTGGTCATGGTGATTTGCGCGATAGGATTTCTGAGGGTCCCTTATTGGCAAAAGCTATCAAAAGTTCAGGTGCTAAAGTGATATTGAGAGATGGTTCAAAGTGGGTGAGTTGCCATATGTATGATGGCTTTAGGGAAGCGTTTAGTGGATTCAGCCGCTCTGTCTTTGCTAGTATGGGTGGATCAATGGGAGCTATCCTCTTCTTTTTTATTTTTCAGAGTATTGTTTTTGTTTTGCCCATTATTTTATTATTAGTAGCTCTTATCTCATTCAAATCTATAGGTAGTATCATAATTTTATTTGCTGCCTGCCTTATTCCGATTTGGATGCGTTATAGAATTCATCAACGCTTTGGCATGTCAGCTAAGTTCATTGGTTTGCACTCATTGTCTATTAGTCTGTATCATTGGATTATGTTGAATTCATTCACCCATTACCGTATACGTAAGAATACCGTTTGGAAGGGACGCTCATATGCCAGCCCCAAAATTTGATCCAAAAGGCACCGTTTTAATATCGGGTGCTGGGCCCTCTGGCTTAGCTGCAGCTATTTATTTAAAGCAACACGGTATTGACGTTGAAATCCACGAAGCAAAAAGTACCGTGGGCACACGCTGGCGACGAGGCTCCCAAATTCTAGAAAATGTATCTGAAAAAACAGATATTATTGAAGAATTTAAGCGCTTGGGTATAAAAATAAACTTCAATACCTCAGCTGTTCAAAATGTGACTTTATGGAATGGTGGAGAAACCAAAGCAAATTTTGAAAGCAAATTACCTTTAGGGTATTATGTGAATCGTGGTAATCACCCCGGAGACTTTGATCGCGGTCTATACGACCAAGCTGTGGAGCTGGGCGTGAATATCATTTTTGGCTCACGAAAAAAATGTGAAGATGTCCATATAGTTGCTACAGGCCCAAGGCGCGTGGATGGCATTGGTAAAGAAATCACATTTAGCACGCAAGCTGAAGATAGAATGACAGTGATGTTGGATCCAGAATTGGCTCCTGGAGGATATGCTTATTTATTTATTGCTAAGGGACATGCTACGATTGGCATGGCAATTTTGGGCCGCTATAAAGAAATCGACACTTTTTTTATCAAAACCATAGAACGTTTTAGTCATTTAGAAGGCGTTGATATTCAAAGGGGAGGCGAAGCGAATTTGTATGCCAATTTCTTTTTACAAAAAAGTGGACCATCACCCGTTAATTTTGTAGGTGAAGCAGGCGGCTTTCAAGATTACCTTTTTGGTTTTGGTATGCGTTATGCCGTTCAAAGTGGCACCTTGGCTGCCAAATGCTTAATTGAAGGCAAATCATTTGAAAAATTAAGCAATCAGTTTTTGCTTAAAAAACAAAAGATTAGTTTATGGAATCGATTTTTTTATGAGCGCTTTCAAAAATGGTTACCCAAGTATTTTATTAACCAAGCACAGAAGTCTGGTGACATACGTGAGTATTTGGGTAGTTGGTATCATGTTAACCCAGCAAAAATCATCACTTCAGATATAATTCGCTCTATATGGTCACGTCGATTAACTTTGGATAAAAAGGAGCTTTATGACACAAGAAGCGTTAACTCTAAATAAGGCTTACGAATATTGCAAAGATCTTACGAGTAAACGTGAGTCAAATTTTGCTTTAGGCTTTCCATTTTTACCCGCTGATAAAGAAAAAGCTATATATGTAGTCTATGCATTCTGCAGATTTGTAGATGACATTTCTGATGAAGTTGGTACGGGTGATGTGACTAAATTATTGAGGCGTTGGACTGCTGAATTAGATAATGTTTATATACATAACAAGGCAACACATCCAATATCAGTAGCATTATTAGATACGCTTAAGACGTTTAAAATACCCCGGGATGGTTTTGATGAATTGATTGATGGCTGCGTTAATGATCAATCCATCAAAAATTATCAAACGTTTAAAGATTTGAGCGGTTACTGCGAATATGTTGCCACAAGTATCGCCAAGGTATCTTTGCCTGTGTATGGTTATAAAAAAGATCCTCGTGTTGCGATTTATGGCAAAGATTTGAGCTATGCATTCCAGCTAACTAATATTATGCGCGATATTGCCCCCGATTATGGCATTGGACGTGTATACATACCACAAGCTGAATTAAGTCGATTTGGATTAACCCTAGATGACATTATTAATCATAATAAGACACAAGCTATACTTGATTTTTACGAATTTCAAGGCAAGCGCGTTCAAAAGTATTTTGAGGGTGGTATTAAGGTGATCCCATTTTTAGACAAAGATAGTCAGGCCTGTGTATCTATTATGGAAAAGGTGTATCATAAACTTTTGGACAAAATTTTGTCTGATCCCATACTATCATTAGCTCAAGAAACTGTTCTGAGTATTGATGAAAAAAATAATATTACTAAGGAATTTTCAGTATGACAAATATAGAAAAAAAATATTTATCTAAGATGAATGATTTTGGTGAAGTTTTAGAGAGACAGCATTCATTTTATGGATCTACATTTATTAAAAAAATGATTGATAATGGCGGAATCTATTTATCCAAAGTCACTGGTATTGAATACAAAATACCAAGTCATTTTGGATTTTGCTATGGAGTTGAGAAGTCAATTGATATGGCTTTTGAAACGGTTAAACGATTTCCTGATAGACGTATATTCTTAACACATGATGTGATCCATAATCCCAAAGTTAATCATGACTTAGCTAAAAAAAGCGTTACTGTTTTGGAGCGTGATGATCAAAACCAACTCAAAGTTGACCACCTGACGGATAAAGACATCGTAGTCATTGCTGCTTTTGGATCTAAGACTCGTGACGTGGATGCACTTAAATCAAAGAATTGTGTTGTCGTTGATACGACTTGCGGTGCGATCGTTGTGGTTTGGAAGAGAGTCGAAAAGTATGCCAAAGCGGGACATACATCTATTATTCATGGCATTTGGAATCATGAAGAGACGCAAGCTACTGCAAGCCAGGCAACGGCCATGCATGGCCATTATCTTATTATTCGTAATATGAAGGATGCAAAACTGGTTGAGGGTTATTTGAAAAATAATGTAAGTGTAGAGGATTTTAATACTCATTTTAAGAATAAGACTTCGGATGGATTTGATCCTAAACAGCACTTGCAAAAAATTGGTATAGCTAGCCAAACCACTATGTTTAAGTCCGAAACATTAGAAATACAAGATTATCTGAAGAATTTATACGCTGACTTCTATGGTGAAGCAAATTTAAAAGAACATGTTATGAAGTATGATACTATTTGTTCAGCTACTCAAGAAAGACAAGATGCTATCGAGGATCTGTTGGAAGAAAAAAAAGATTTAATGGTTATCATTGGAGGCTTTAATTCTAGCAATACGACACATTTATCGGAGATTGCATCACTTAAATACCCGACATTCCATATCACTGGGGATACTGACATTGTGTCCAAAATGGAAATCAAACATTTAGATCCACATGATTTAAAAGTCAAATCAACTCAAAATTGGTTTGAATCAAAACCCAATAAAATTGGCATCAGTACGGGTGCATCAACCCCTGATGTATCCATAGAAAAAGTAATTAATAGATTAGAGGAAATATTTGCATCATGAAAACAGCTGCCATATCACGCATTGAAGACAAGTTAGAAGAATTGGATGAAACAACTTTCCGCTATCAACTTTTGGATACTTGTCGTAAGTTCAAGACAACATGGATAGATTTGGGGCAAGGCTTGTATTCCGTTCATAGGGATAAGCTCTTTCTTGAATGGGGTTTTATGAGCTTTGACAAATATTGCACGTCAGAATTGGGCATAAAAAATGCCACGGCTATGAAGTTGCTCAAGTCATATAGTTTTATGGAAAAAGAAGAGCCTGAATTCATCCAAAAATCACACGCAGAACCCACGCCTGATCAAAAATACCCTGAAATGGAGTCGGTGAACCTATTAAGATTAGCTAAGAAGAATAAAGATATAGAAGAGGCTGATTATCAGAGAATCCGTAATACAGTTTTGGAAGACGCTAAAGATCCAACAGATGTGCGCAAAGAGATTCGCATGTTATCCGATCAAGGTCCGGCAAAGAATCCTGAAGATGTACGCGCCGATAGACGAGGAAAATTTCTAAAAAAATTATACAATGCATTAGAAACAGCGAAGCTGGAATCCATGGCCCACCGTTTTTTACCACCAAAAGTGATTGATGAATTAGACAACGTGTCTCTATTAGTAGAGAAAGAATTAAATCGTGAATGAATCTAAGCCACTAATCCTAATCGTTGAAGACGATGAGGATATTCAAAATATCTACAGAGAAATGATTGAAGATAATTTTGATGTCATTATTCAGCAAAGCTATAATGGTCAAGAAGGTCTAGATGCTGTAAAAAAAACAAAACCTGACTTCATCATTCTAGACATACTTATGCCAATTATGAATGGGGATGAATTCTTGAATAAGTTGAGAACGGAGTTACTGTTGACAGATATACCTGTGGTAGTTTGCTCAGTTAATCAAACACTTGCGGGCCAATTATTAAGTCAAAAAAAAGCTAATGCAATATTACCAAAATTATTTCAAGAAGAGCAATTAATACAAACTATTCAAGAACATAGCTCAATCAAACTTAAGGCATAAAATTATGGCAAAACAAGCAAATCTGAATTCAATTATGCGTGACGCCGCTGCACAAATTATGAAGGCGGAGCGCATTCTAATTGTTAGTCATGTTAATCCTGATGGCGACACAATTGGCTCATTATTAGCTTTAGGGCTGGGCTTATTGAGTATAGATAAAACCGTTGTTATGGTTAGTCCCGACGCGATGCCAACAAGGTATTCTTTTTTACCTGGTTCCGAACTTGTGCTTGATCATATGCGTGGCAAGGCGGATTTGGGTATAGCAGTTGACTGCGGTAGCCTTAAACAATTAGGTCGCTTTGGCAAAGTGTTTAAACAAATTAAAAATTCTTATCAAATTGATCATCATGATTTTGCGGACAGTTTTTGCAAACATTTAATAGCTGATCCAAATGCTGCGGCTGTCGGTGAAATAATTTATGATTTGTTAAAGGTATTAGAAGTTGAAATCACACCTGTGATCGCCACCTGTATATTAACTTCTATTATTGTGGATACAGGCTCTTTTAGATTCTCAAATATACGACCACGTACGTTTAGAATATGTGCTGATTTATTAGATCGAGGAGTGGACCTCAAATACTTAATCGAAGAATCGTATTGGAAAAAGACAGAATCTACAGTGCGCCTAGAAGCCCTAAGTGTTACGAATATGAAGTTTGAGCGTAATGGAAAGTTGGTTTGGTCACATGTTAAGCAATCTCATTTTAAGAAATTCAATGGAGATTTAGCGGATGTGGATGGTGTGGCCGATGACTTGAGAGCCATAGAAGGGGTTAAAATAGCGGTTGTTTTTAGAGAAGAAGCTAGGGGCATGTGTAGAGTAAGCATAAGATCAGCCGCTGGAATTAATGTTGCTAAAGTCGCCCAAAGCTTTGGCGGCGGCGGGCATCACAATTCTGCGGGTTGTCGCATCACGAATACTAAAGTGCGCATAAATAAATTAATCCAAATGTTAAGTCATATCATTTTATAAATAAAAAGGAATTTAGTATGCCTAAACCCAAAGAAGGTGTATTAGCACCTAGCATTAATGCAATTGATCAAAATGGAGACAAAATCACATTAAGCCAATTCAAGGGCGATTCGGCTGTTGTTTTGTATTTTTACCCAAAAGATAATACGCCTGGCTGTACCGTGGAAGCTTGTGAGTTTCAAGCAGCTAAACGCAAATTCACGAATGCCAAAGCTATTGTGATTGGCGTGAGTCCCGATGCGCCTAAATCGCATATTAAATTCATTGAGAAATTTGGACTTAAATTCAGTCTCATTAGCGATGAAGATAAATCGGTGTGCAAAGCCTATGGAACATGGATTAAAAAAAGCATGTATGGTCGTGAATATATGGGTGTCGCACGCTCAACTTTTATTATTAACAAACAAGGCAAAATCACCAAAATCTTCGAAAAGGTCAAAGCCAAAGGCCATGCCGAAGAAGTGCTATTAGCCTTAAAGAATGAAAAATAAATAAGCGCTATATTTCCGATAAGCGGGTGATAGCCAAAAGGCGGCATTGCAGCTGGTAAAGGCTTGCGTCACTTTGACGATAGTTCTAGTCGTATTTTGATGTTATT
>JBLINS010000068.1:0-11551 GCA_047639455.1 Candidatus Omnitrophota bacterium | reverse complement strand
TGTTAGTATCACGCGGTCATTCCTCGCTAGGGCTCGCAATTCCCTCCACCACTCACTAGGCCGTTCGTTAATCTTGCCTCTTAGGCCAGAGGCAATCCTTATTAGGTCATAAGGATTATTAATCAATTAATGGATTGATAGCTTATGGGGGATTGGATTGGGGAGGGGAAGACAAGACATTAAGAGTACAGGCCTTTGACAATTTTGTTGGCCTATACTCTTTTAGTCATAGTGACACTACGTGTCCTACATCGCGCGGCGCCCCCTCCCCAGCATAGTCGACTGGAGGGGTTCTTCAGGGAATCTTAATTAGTATCAACGCTTCTTCTTCTTAATATCTATTAAGAAGAAGCTCTTAGAATATCTAGCTTATAACCATCACCCCTCCCCCGCGCACGGAGGATCATTGTTCCTATAGGTAAAAAGCCCTATATTGTCCTATTCAGAATACCAATCCATGACTTATAGATTTTCAATCTGACTAAGGTTGGTCATGAATCGATATTCTAGAATAGGCGCTGCTAGTCACTTGATCCCGTGTCGACTTGATGGGGGGATTAGTCTAACTTTAATGATCTTTAAAGAAGCGAGGTTATTTAGACTTGGTTTTTCTATATAGAGGGGAGCATAGTAGGTTTAATAGGGTTATTTGGCTAGATTTATAGATTAATACGAACATCTCACTAGCTAATATTCAATAGGTCATTCTTAATGATTTTGTATTTTATCCTCTAGGTCAGGTGTTCGGGGCTGCTTACCTCATCACTTTGGATAAACAGTCATGCGGGATACAAGTTGTTTCCCTGATGAACAATGAGGGGTAATCCCCGATTATAGTGGAGCCACATTAGATCTATGATGGGTGTGTATTTAAATATCGCTTAAGCGGTTGCTGATATTCTTATCAAAATAACTAAAAATAAAAGAATAATGATTATTTTAACAGTAATTTCCATACAGGTTGGGAATCTGGCAAACGGATAGTGAAGCAATTGCAGAGGGGCATTAATTTTTTTTGACGACCCCATGCCATTTTGCTTTTTTAAACACATAATTAATTGAAAAAAAATAGAGGAGGTTTTCAATAATGACAATTAAGGTTCCAATTACATATGAGGCATGGGAGAAAGTTGGTCTTCCGATTGATGGCGGATCTTTAATGACATCTCTTTCTTTAATTCAAGCTGAGGTGTTTGAGTTAATTGAAAGAAAGCAGCCGGTTTTTTTAGTCGAGCTATTAGACGAGCTCAGCTGGCCTGAACCGCTTTCATTAATGAGTATTGGCGGGTTGATTCGGGAAAAACTCATTATTGCAGAACGCAGTGAGAACAAAATTGAGTTGCGACGGAACAATGAGAATAAATCAGACAGTTGAATGAAAACCGCATTGTTCGCAGTTAGACGGTAGTTAATTTCTACTATTATTGGCCGACACATCGCAATGCCATGAATGGCTTTGCATTGCCATAGACGTCTCAGAGGTGATGTTTGGTGAAAATAAATCTCTGAGAAACAATTTGAGTATGAGTCTAAAGTGAATTCGGCAGCACAGCACCCAGGTGTGAGTGAACGAGTGGAATATGTGCAGACGTGTCTGGATAACTTCCGCTTTACCTACAATGCTCTTGGTGGCGGGGCGTTTCACTCAGTTTTGGTTTACTACTTAGCCCAAAATGACTGGAGCCGCTATGAGTTTAAGCTCGGTTTCGATTATAAGTAATGCTTTACGTTTGATAAAAATAGCCATTTAACATCAGTGCCACAACGCTACATAAAATGAAGATTGCCAGAAATTTAGTATAAAGGAGGTAGGTAATGAAACAAAAAATAACTTTACTAAATATTAAAACGCTTACAGATTTAGCGTTGGATCAAGCATCACCATGTTTATCGCTTTACCAGCCGACTCATCGGTGTCAACCTGAGAATCAGCAAGACCAAATTCGGTTTCGTAATCTTGTGAAGGATTTGGAAAAAACACTCCGGCAAAAGTATCCAAGCGCTGATGTTTCGCTTCTTTTAAAACAGTTTAAGGGACTCGCTGACAATCAAGACTTCTGGAACCATACTTTGGATGGATTGGCTGTGTTTGGCGGGGCTGGTCTGTTTCGAGTGTTCATGCTACGGCGGCCAGTTGCTGAATTAGCAATTATATCTAACAGCTTTCACACCAAGCCTCTACGTCATTATCTGCAATCAGTTCATCGTTATCAAATCCTTGGTCTGAGCCTCAATAAGATTCAACTCTTCGAAGGCGATCGAGATATGCTCGAGGAAATTGATTTGGCTCCTGGAGTTCCGCGGACGATGACAGAGACTCTCGGCGATGAGCTTACAGAACCTCATTCAACGGTTACTTCTCATGGTGGTATAGGCAGAGCAAGTACACCAATACACCATGGACATGGAACAAAAAAAGACACAAGGCAGATAGATGAAGACCGATTTTTTCGCGCCATTGACCATGCAGTTCTAGAGCATCATTCCCAACAATCAGACCTACCATTGATTTTGGCGGCGCTACCGGAGCACCACCATTTTTTTCGTGAAGTTAGTCATAATCCATTTCTCATGAAAACGACACTTGATTTTAATCCAGATGCAGTACCAATTGACGAATTGCGAAAGCGTGCCTGGCAAATTATTCAGCCACAACTTCAGATGCAGATGGCGGCATTGATCGACTCGTTCGCAGTAGCGACTTCAAAAGGACTTGGCAGTGACGATTTGGAACAGATTACCAAAGCCGCCATCGGTGGCAAGGTTGCCACGCTAATAATTGAGGCTGAACGCCACATTACAGGCCGACTTAAGGATAAGACTGGGCAAGTCGAGTTTACTGATATGAGTCAATCGCAAGAAGGTGATTTGCTCGATGATGTGGGCGAGTTGGTCAGGAAGATGGGCGGCCGAGTTTATATTATGCAGGCTGAGTTAATGCCAGTGCGAACGGGATTGGCCGCGACTTATCGGCACTAACCTAAAACTGCTATCGCAATAGGGCAATGACGATTAGGGCTAAAGAAGGACAATTTCCCTGATGGGCAATGAGGGGAATACCCTGATTTTGGTAAAGCCGCATTAGATCTATGATAGGTATGTATGTGTTTTAACAACCTATTCAAAGAGCGTAATCATAAAAATGGATCGGAACAGGGTTATTTTTTGGTTTGCATTTACAGGGTTGTTATGTGGCGAATATTCAATATTCACGGAGGTTGCAAATGGTTAAACTAGGACGTGATAAAAAATTAGGAATAATTGGTGAAGCCAAGTTCATGCACGAGAAAGCTTTTGACATCCGCTTGCTAGAAATATTCACCCATGAAAGACCAGGAACTAGCGATGAAAGAGAACAACTCAAGCGCATAACTCTAGAATTAGGGGACTCTATCTATATTGAAGCCGTCTACCTCCTGACGCATAAAATTATTAAAGATAGTTGTCGGGCAAAAGCTATTTACTCTGAAGTTATTAATCATCGTGACTCACTGACTCAGCAACTTGCGCGTTTTGTCAGTATTCAAGTGGCTGCCCTCGATTATTCGCAGAATGTCCTCAATCTTCTAAGGCATCCCACAATTATGGAAGAATCGAAAATCGATGAACTTGCTAAAGAAGTTGTCAAGGATCAAAAAACTGGTGCTTTTGACTCATCCTTATTGGACAAGGACCTCAAGCTGGAAGGTGAGCGTTTTAGACGTTATCACACCCCATGCTCCCTTATCTTCGGAGATATTGACGATTTTAAGAAGATTAATGATCGCTATGGCCATGCTGTCGGAGACCAAGTTCTTAAAAAAATTGGCGACATTTTTGGTAAGCATCTAAGAAAACTAGATACTCTTTACCGTTATGGTGGTGATGAGTTTGTAGTGCTTTTGCCAAATACAGGCCAAACGCATGCCGTTGATTATGCACTACACATAAATAATATCATCCATAAGACTCGTTTAAAGGTAATGAAAAAATGTCTTAGTATGAGCATGGGCATAGCAACGTTTGGATTTGAGGGTATTCAAAATAATAAGTCACTTCTCAAAGCTGCTGACGATGCACTTAGGAGTGCAAAGCAAAAATCTAAGGGAAGTATTAGTGTTTTTAATAAGCAAATAGAAAGTGCTGTCGAACAAAAGATTCAGCCTGACGTTAGAAAAAAGCTTATAAAAAAGCGAACCGTTCTTCGCGCAAAATCTCTAGTTCCAGGTTTATTAGCAGGCCAAGCATTCCAGTATAGAGATATCATGACGAGACGTTTGGTGGTTTATGATCTTGAGAAAGACCAACTTGATTCGGAAGTGCAACGAATTTTTGATGCACTCCAAAAAGTAGATCAAGACCTTGATAAGATGAAGCAAAGGGTTGAAAAACAGATTGATGTTCAACAGGCAGCAATTTTTGAGGTGCATCGCACCATATTAAAGGACCAGGCCTTAGTTTGTGAGATTGAGAGAGAGTTACGGGACCGCATGGTCAACGCTGAGCTTGTCGTGCGAGACATTTTTAAGCGGTGGGAAAAGAAATTTAAGATATCCGAAAGTCAACAAATCCGAGAGAAAGCCGATGATATCAAAGATATCGGCAAACGTCTCTTGCGGGTCCTTTTAGGCATTGACTGTAATGCTTTGCAAAAAATTCCAAAAAATTCCATTGTTTTTGCCGCCCGATTACTTCCTTCTGATACGGTGCATCTTGATAGTGAGCAAGTAAATGGAATCGTAACTCAAGAAGCGGGTCATAATTCTCATGTGACTATTTTAGCAAGGGCATTGAACGTTCCGTTGGTTTCAAAGGTGGGGTCAAGAATGGAACAAGTGCCTGAGGGTGCGCCTGTGGTCCTCGACGGTCAAAAAGGGATTGTTATCATTCATCCAACTGCGGCTGAGTATGAAAGCGCTGTAAGTTATCAAAAAGAAGAAAATCATAAACAAGCGTCGCAGGCAAAAATAGCAGCTAGCTTGCGATTGAGTGTTGATAATGAACCTATTAAGGTCAAGGCTAATGCTTCATCTAAAGATGAGGCGCAGTTGGCAAAAAAAATTAACGCTGACGGAATTGGTCTTTTTCGAATGGAACAAATTTATATGTCTCAGCAAAGCTTACCCACAGAAGAAGTTCTTTATGACGCATTAAACATTGCATTAAAACCTATGAAAAAAAAAGAAATTACTGTGCGTTTGTTGGACATTGGCGCTGATAAGACGCTTCCCTATATTCAAATGACAGAGGAACGTAATGCGGCGTTGGGCACACGTGGAGTTAGACTATTGCTTCAATTTCAAGATTTGCTGGAAGTACAATTGCGTGTGCTTTTGAGGTTGAGTTCAGAATTTAAAATTAGAATTATGATTCCCATGGTTACAATTAAGCAGGACGTCACGGCTGTAAAAAAAATACTGATAAATGAGATGAATAAGTTAAACCAAAAAAAACGAATTTTTGATAAAAATATAGCTCTTGGGACAATGATTGAAACGCCGGCTTCTGTGATGGGAATTAGCGAAATTTTGCCCTTGGTGGATTTTGTCAGTATCGGGACGAACGATTTAGCGCAATATCTAATGGTTGCGGATCGCGAGAATGCTAATGTTTTAAATTATTATGGTGCCGGAAATCAATATATTCTCAAATGGGTGAAGGAAATTATTGAAAAGGCAGACAAAGTGGGTAAGGAGTGCGAAATATGCGGAGAGCTTTCAGCGGATCTAGATTATACGGCAAAGTTCTTAAAAGCAGGGTTGAGATCCTTCAGTGTTTCACCCCATTTAGTACCACAACTTAAAATAAAAATTCACGAGCTTACCAATAAACAAAATTAAACAATCATCAGCGGTAGATGCGGTGCACGCCTATGACGACGGGAATCTTAGAGTGTTTGATATTCAATTAGGGATGTAAAAAAAACTGGAAGAAAATAACTTCGCTTAATCACGAAGTGCTTGCAGTAAAGACTTACTGTCATTGAATTAGAACACTACAATAGACGTAGGAAGGATGATTATCCCTGATGAATAGCGAGGCGAATACCCTGATTTTAAAAGGCTCGTATTAAAATAACACATTTGGATGAAAAAAATATGGAAAAGAAGCGAAATGGAATTATTAAAACAATCAAAAACGAAATTATTGGTGTGGTTAAAGAATCCTTCAAGGCACCAACCAAGTGGGTAAAAAGGTATTAAAAAGTTAATTGAAGTGAATCATAAGACAGTTTTTATAGTTTCGATAGCTCTTCTTGCGCTGTGGTTCGTTTTACAGAATAGCCAGGCTGTTCCGATGAGGTTTTTGTTCTGGAAAATATCGATGTCGGGAATTTTACTTTTTCCGTTAATATTCGTATTTGGAGTTTTAACTGGCTGGCTGTGTTGTAGGTTTTGTAAAAATAAAAGTGAGTGAGTTAGGGAGGGGTTATTGTGCCAGAGCAACTCTATAGTTTTTTTCTTTCAGCTGGTAGGGGCACGCTTCTTATCGGCTCCGTTCTATTGAGTTTATATATTTATACCAAGATGAATGAATGCTTTGGGAAAAATGACAAGCCCGAGACAGATCTGAAGGCGAGCTCTGGGTTGGAGTGAACAAATCTCTACACAATATTTATAGCATTCGCATAGATGTTTATTTATTGTGGTGCATTGCTGCCGTTACGTTAATCGCAGGTCTTACACTTCCCGTCATAACCTTCACAGAACTTATTGTTAAAACATCTACTTTCTCTATTCTCGGAGGAGTAAAAGATCTATTTAAGCAAGGTGAGCATGTTTTGGGCCTCGTTATTTTTATTTTTTCGATAGCGTTTCCTATTATTAAATTAACAACACTTTTATATCTCTGGTTCGCTGAAATAAAAAAAGTGGATAGAAGTTCCCATCTAGATAAATTGGGGAATCTGGGAAAATGGTCCATGCTTGATGTTTATGTCTTAGCCATGACAATTGTAATTGCCAAAAGTTCGGCCTTTATGAAGGCTGAGCCACGGATGGGCATATATTTCTTTGGTACGTCCGTTATGGTTTCAATGCTTGCAAGTATGAAAATCGGAAGTTTATCGAAGAGAGCGCTTAAACGCTAATTTTTATACAAACTTCGGGTTAAACCCACCTGGAGGACATTAATTCATATGGCTTTTTCCCTGATAGAAGTATGGGAAGCCCCCCGATGTGAGAAGCGTTGTTCTTAGGCTATTCTGGTTATGAGTTAGTTCACGTAGTAGGGGGAATATGTTGTGAAGATATTGGTTGTGTGCGCTTTTGTGGGCACTGTTGTGTTTATGTTCATGGCTGTATTTGTTGGCTACAAGTCAATGAATGACACCGGAAAAGACACTGCAAGTGCCGGAAATGGTATTCAACGTGCGGCAAATTAATAATATAGGATGGAAAAGATTATGAAGATTAAATTGGGATTTCTCATAGTATTTATCGGGTTAACAATATTAGTGGGACCCGCACTTTCAGAGCCGCAGGAGCTGACGGGAGAAGTTGTTCGCGTGAATCCTGATAAACAAGAAATTGTCCTTAAAATAAACGATGAAGTGAGAGAGTCACGTGAAGTTAGGGTTCGCCTAACAAATGATGCGGTGATGGAGGGGGTGACGGACGTTTTAGAACTCAAGCCCGGAATGCCTATCACCGTTGAAGCAGAGCGTGGTTTTTTTTCATGGTTCTGGAGCGCCACTAGGCTTGGAGTTGAAAAAAAACAGAGGGGCATGAATTCTGTTGAGAAGGCAAAAATGGATGATCTCGAACAAAAAGCTGCTGAAGGCAAAATCAGCCCAATGGAACTTGAAATGAAGAAGAATTCACTACAGCCGGGTGTCAAAATCGAATTCTAAGTTTCGATTATGAAGATTTTTAGTTAGTCGGCCCATAATTAAGGTGTCTTTTTGATGAATTGTAGTAATTCCCCTGATGGTAGGATTATTATTGTTAATCTAAGATGATGACATGCTCAAGCGGATATGTGTAGGGATAATTGTATTATAAAGCTTTCGTGGGCATGTCATCTAATTAGGCGTAGAATGAAATTAGTAGAACAAGAATATTAAGAGGGGATGATCAAGTATGAAAGATCAAAGAAACCGATTATGATTAAAAAAAACAGTCCGCTCAAGTCTACGCTATTATCTAAATCTAAACTTATTCCAAATATGCCGGAAATGGGTGATCTCCGAGCGTCTGAAATTCGATACCGTTGTCTTTTTGAGGAGGCGCAAGATGGTATTTTAATTCTCGATGCGGAGTCAGGCGGCATTACAGACGTGAATCCGTTCCTAGCAGATCTCTTAAGGCTCCCTAGAAAAAAGTTTATTGGAAAAATGCTTTGGGAGATTGGCTTATTTCAGGATGTAGATAAATCAAGAAGAGCATTTGAGCAATTGAAGCTAAAGAATTATATCCGCTATGACGATTTGCCTCTGATGACCAAGGGCGGACGCTACATTGATGTTGAATTCATTAGCAATGTTTATCAAGAGAATGGTGTAAAAATGATTCAATGTAATATTCGTGATATCACAGCACGTAAACACTCGGAAGTGGAAAGAGCCGTATTGCATACGCTCGAGGAAGAACAGCGTAGAATCGGACAAGATTTGCATGATGGGCTTTGTCAGGAATTGACAGGTGTGGCGCTATTGGCAAGGGCTCTGGCTAGAAAATTAATTGTTAAAGCGCCCAAGAGCTCAACGGCCGCTTCTGAGATTGCTGACCTCATTGTTCAATCAATCGAACAAACGCGCGATCTAGCCAGAGGTCTTTCACCGGTGGAGATCGAGGTGGCGGGGCTTGTATATGCGCTTCAAAAACTAGCTGATACCATTTCAGGTCTTTATAAGATTTCATGCCAATTTGTTCATAGCGAAAGCACGGATATTCAATGTCTATCGGAATCTATATTAGCCAACCATCTTTACCGTATCGCCCAGGAGGCTGTGACCAATGCGATTCAGCATGGGAAGGCTGACCATGTTGTAATTAAGCTTGATGTTGTTAAAAAAAGCGGCCTTTTGACCATTGAAGACGATGGGATTGGATTTGATGTCAATACGGATGATATGCCAGGTATGGGTTTGCGTAGCATGCGTTATCGGGGTCGATTAATCGGCGCTGGGATTAAGATCACACAGGGCAAGATCAGCGGCACAATTGTCACCTGCGCATTCAAACCAAACAAATTGAGTTTAATTAAAAAATGAAAAAAAATTCCAAGACTAAAAAAATCAAGGTCAAAATCATGATTGTAGATGATCATCCGATCATGCGTCGCGGATTAGCGGAGCTCATTCATTTGGAGGATGATCTCGTGATGTGCGCGGAGGCAGAGAGTATTTCGACAGCATTAGAATTAATCAAACTTCATAAGCCTAAGTTAATACTAGTGGACTTGTCGCTCAAGGACGAAAATGGCCTCGAGCTTGTCAAAGATATCAAGGTGCGCTTTCCGGCAGTATTGATGCTGGTTTTATCGATGCATGATGAGACTTTTTATGCGGAGCGAGCACTCCGTGCCGGAGCTAGGGGCTACATCATGAAGCAACAAGCGCCAAGCCTTATTGTAATAGCAATACGCCGGATTCTCAGCGGCGAAGTTTATCTAAGTGATACGATGTCGGCGAAGATCCTGCGCAAAATAGCAGGCGAGAAGAATACCAAAATTGAATCTCCAGTAGATAGTTTGAGTGACCGCGAGCTTGAAGTGTTTCGTTTGCTAGGGTCTGGTCTAGGGACGCGCCAGATTGCCAAAAAACTTTCTCGTAGCGTGAAGACAGTCGAAAGCTATCGTGAGCATATCAAATTGAAGCTAGACCTAAAAGATTCATCAGAATTGGTTCAAAACGCAATTCAATGGTCAAAAATTAATTCCTAATATGACTACCTCTGTAACGAAGAGGGTTGTATCCACGATAGATAAGCATACGTTTACCGTAATTTTGGTGTGAAGTTAGTAAGTTGTTTTAGGAGGCTTTATGGGCATTAATTTAATATTTCTATCACTTACATTTGTGGCTGGATGTATAGGTGGTCTTGTTAATAGTCTTGCTGTGTGGAGCATGGGTAAGGTTGGAATCACCAAAGCTATGGGTGTTAGCATGGCTCCTGATTGGTCACCTGCATGGCTATACCCCCGTCTTGTGTGGGGTGGTTTATGGGGGTTTTTATTTCTAATACCTAATCTACCAGAATCCATATTGCTTCGAGGACTACTTGTCAGTTTGGGACCAACGTTTGTTGTATTGGCTATTGTATTTCCAATACAAGCCAAAAAAGGATTCTTAGGACTGCAATTGGGTGCCATGACACCCATTTTTGCTTTTTTCGTCAATGCTGTTTGGGGTATTTGCGCAGCATGGTGGTTGACCCTATTATAATATTGGACACACTTCCCAAATAACCAAAAAAGATTCCCGTTCAATACATGGTCCAGTAGTCTCAAAGGAATCCCAGAACTTATTGGCTCCACCCTCTCCCCATTAGGGGTAATACCCATACCTAATGAAGCGCTTACCCTGATCGCATCAAAATCTATTTAGATCTATTATCAGTAGTCATCTAATTTTTCATAAAACAGCGTATCAGTCCTATTCTATCCAGACAAAAACTGGTTAGTTTTAGCAGAAAGTTGAGAAGTAAGTAAAACGCCTGAGTTTCTCCCGATACTTGAATGGGTATTTCCCCTGATTGTGTGGCGACCGTAGCGGGACTAAGATGATACTTGAATGAGGGGATTTGTTAGCTCCTCAATGTAAAAAGGCGCTTTATAAGCAGGGGGAGGGCAAAAAGATGGAAGGCATCGGTTATTGGTTTGGATTTATTTTGATGGGCGGAATTATTGGCTGGCTGGCAGGGTTCATCGTCAAGGGCCGTGGGTTTGGTGCATTTGGTGATGTTGTAGTCGGAATTGTAGGTGCTTTTGTAGGTAGTGTGGTGTTTACTGCATTGGGATATGCCACGACTAGCGCAATGAGAGCATTTATTGTGGCGCTTGCCGGAGCTGTTTTGTTGGTTACTGCGACCCGCTATTTTAAGCGCATAGTCTAAATATGATACAGACGCGAGGAGTAAATATGAGTGAATTCAGAATAGTACAAAAAATCACAGGTTTTTTAGGATTGTTGACAATAAGCGTATTTTTTGTGGGCGGTTTAGCTAGCACAGCTTTAGCTGACACCGCTGTGTCAATCGATTCAAATGTGGACGAAACATTAGAGCGCTTCTATAAAGAAGTGGGCAGTGGAAAAAAGCTTATTCAAGATGCTAAGGGTGTGCTTATTTTTCCAAGTGTGGTTCAAGGGGGATTTGGCGTTGGAGGCTCATTTGGTGAAGGCTCACTCAGAATCAATGGAAAGACCGTTGATTATTACAATACAGCTATGCTTTCGGTAGGTTTTCAGATTGGACTACAAAAAAAGTCCATGATTTTCTTATTCATGCAGGATGAAGTTCTAAACCGTTTGCGTAACAGTTCCAACTGGAAAGTCGGGGCAGACGCCGCCGTAACTTTAGTGAATGTGGGTGCTGACGGGTCCATTGATACACAAAAGACCAATGAGCCA
>JBLINS010000067.1:0-11756 GCA_047639455.1 Candidatus Omnitrophota bacterium | reverse complement strand
AACATTTGTACAGCGCGATAAAGTGTCTTAGCGTCTTTAAGGGCTTGTTGACCTATAGGTGTGTCTTTATAGCTAGGACTATTGGATAATTCCAATAAAGCTTGGACATAACCCAGGCTCCACTCCACACTTGCCAAATTAGAGTTATAAACCAATTCTTGCCTAGGACCACCCATAGGACTTGCGGGTGCGGCACGTAATCCACCATGACCTAATTCGTCTGGGGCATTAACTTGAAGCTTAAGCACTTGATCTATAAGACCAGCGCTTTCTTCTAATGCTGCCTGCGCTTCTTCGGTACGATTAAGTTCGTGTAGTTTGGCGGCGGCATGCACTTGGCTCAAACTCGCCCAAACTATCTCACCCACACGCTGTTCATAAAGACCCCAAGGCATTTGGCGGCCGGTGATAGGATCTTCATTCAAATGTTGTCCACTAGCTGGTATGCCTCGGAATAAAAGACTATTTGGATTATCCTTATCCGTTAATGGAAATTCATTCCATTTTCTAGATTTCAAAATCGTTAACGCATCAAAGGCATGTGTGTCGTCATCGTTTTGAATACGGCCAATGGTACTAATGCCAATATCATAAATATTCATTAAATTCAGCATAATAGGCGCTTCATGCGGTAATTCTTCAGGATTATTATTGGTGGCTTTAATATTCTCCAAAAAGCGCTTTTGGTCCAAAACTAAAAAAGACTTAGTGAGCTCTCGCCCCTTAGTGTCTGTCGCCACATTCGTTTCTAAATACAAAGCTTCACCCCCAACTATCGCTGCTGAATTAGCCTGAGGCATATCTCCCATAAATAAGCTAGGTGACAAAAGAGTTACTCCGGCAATTCGCATAATTCCTGGACCAGCTCCTAAGGAAGTTGTTTTAGAATCTAAGGTTGAGTTCAAAACTCCCGGGAGTTGTCGAAAGACTTCTAGTCGAATGGAGTCTGGTAATGTATTTTTCAAAACTTGATTAAGCACATCACCCAAATTATCCCTAGCAACCCGCTCACCAGGAATCACAAGCAACTCTGTGTCAAGAACAACGCTCCTATCAACTTGAATGCTATATTTTAAACTCTTTAGAAATAAAACCTCTGCAAATAATTCAGTAGCTATTTGCATATCAGAGTTCAATTCTTTTTGCTGCACCAACAATTCTCTGATTTGAGTAAAAATAGTTTCCCTTTTGGATGCTGTGGGTTCAGTAATTAATTTATTTTGAATAAGTGCAAGAACCTCATCTGGAGTCTTTAGCTCTTGACGCATCACATCCATAATCATTGCTATAGCTGACGTGTCATCACTAAAACGATATTGTTCAATATTAAAGTCGAGGCCCAACTTTTCTTCGATACTCGCAAGCTCAGTTAAAGTTTGTTCAATAGCGCGGCGGAAGCCACTCACACGTTCTTTTTCGACAATACGTAAATGTATGCTATTAAGTTTATTGGCTCTTAAAGAATACTCTCGACGCATATCTCCTGGAGGAGAATTATCTAGCTCAAGAGCAATTGCGCTCATATGGGTTTCCCAACGTTTTAAACCGCGCCTAACAGCAGGTATTCCAGAAAAAACCGCTAATCCCTCAGTCGTATAACCATAACGATCTTCTCGTGCCTCTATAATCCCTCCGTCAGTAGCAGCTCTATTCAAGTTGTACCGCGAAAGTCTTTCTGAGAGGCCGGGCTTATTCGGATTCACTCCAATACCACCATCACCACTACGTGATGGCTCAATCATAAAACCCGGAACGCGTATACTTGGATTAATAAATAATTCGGAACGCTTTTTAGGATTTGGATGCCAGACAAAAAATCCTGTATCGGAGATAATTTCAAAATGACCTATATCCGATTCAAATATAGACGCTAGCTCCTGATCCCAAATGAAGTATTCGCCATCTACGTTTTCAACAAAGGCCGTCCAAGGGAAATTTCTTATTCCATTCGCCTTATTATAATCAAGAATTTTATCCCGATTATCGCGATAATATTCATAACGCTCGCGCGATATACTCCTACGTCTCAAAATATTTATGTCTGGATCAGTTTTATCCAAATCTTCTATGGATTCAAATACGTGTTGCACTTCACCAGTCTCGTCAAAGGCAAGTGCTGCCACTTGACGCCATAGATAATGTCCATTTGACAATCTAATTGACGGTGACTTTGATTCTATTAATTGTTGACGCGCGTCGCTGTATTCATCTGGCAATGCATATTGTGCTTGGTCCGCAAATAGTTGATAGGTGCCATTTGGATTTTGGACTATATCGCCGCTCTCATCACGAATGCTGTAAGCATATGTCCCCAAAGGTTCAATTGGAGTGACATAACCAATATTAGGAATATATTGGCCTTCAAAAAACTGTTTTAATAATGGTTTTAAAATTTGATTTTGTGCACCAGAATCAATACTACGCATAATCTTTATATATAGCCGATCTTCAACACCCTCAGGATTAATTGTTTTAATGGCGGCTAAAGCAGATTCGAACTCAATGTCTTCGATATGTGTATTTAGTCCACCAGTCAAGAAACGACTAGGATTAAATTCAAAAGTCTCTTGTCTATTTTTGGACCATAAATCTCGCTCTAAAGCAAAGCTTGGAATTTGGTTAAGGGCTGTGAACTCAAAAACATTTCCATCCGCGCGATATAAGGTCCAGGGTAAATTCGATTCCGACATACCTTGATAAGCGCCAATAACGTTATCTTGTGTCGCCCTCGCCATATCAGCTCTAATACGAGCATATTTGTAGTCTTTAATTGCTTTTCTAACGGCAATATTCTGAGACTTGGTCTCCAAATTGTTTAATTGATTCGCATTTTGCGCTATCCACAAATCAGCTGCTTCCCGCTTAGCATTAGCTAAACTGATTTGAGTAGATTTGAAGTTTTTATAATCACTTAATATTCGATAATCTTGATTTGGGTTGTTTTGCATGGAGCCGCGTACTCGCTGATCGAGTGTATTAAGCTCTGTTTGTAATATTTCAATCCTAGCCAAAAGAAGCTTATATTGTTCTTGATCATCTGCATCTAAGCCCTGATCATTTTGATTTAATGCTGCTACTGCGAATATTGGCAATTCTTCATTTTCTTCCCGCACCTCTGTAGCTGGTGGCACAATTTCTTCAGAGCCGCCTAAACCCATGCCACTCAAGGCGAGACTTAAAATTAATGTGCCGCCAGCACCCATGCCAGTTGATCGCGAACGAATGTTTTTACTCACAAATCCAACAAGAGCGTATAGCGCGAATGCGGCAAGTACAATCACGGCTAATAATGGTGCGCCGGCTATTGCCAATCCTCCGACGACAGCAATGCCTAATAGAGATAAGCCTAGTTTTTCTTTAAAAAATTTGAGTATAGGTGCAATAAACGACTTCAAGGTTTGGAACAGCCTGCGAACAAAGCTTTGTTCCTTTTTAGAATCATCTGCCATTCTAGAAGTCGCAGTGGTTGACGCGGCCAGCTCTCTTACGTTTGGCTCAGTTACAGTATCTTGAGTCCCTTCATCTAATCGCGTGCGTGCTGTTGGTGTTTTTTCAACTGCTGAAACAATCGCAGGCACATCTACTTCTGGTGTAATTTTGGGTGTTGATTTGAATTCAACAATTCGGGCGGTGGACTTATTCTGAACTACCAAATCAGGGGTGATTAAGCCTTGTTCGAAACCTAAATTAAAGTCATAAAGAGAGAGCTTTGCCTTTCGAGCTCTAGCACGCAGGCGATTATTAGCACCGCCAACAAACATAGCTAAAAGAGCACTCGTAATAATCCACTTAGGTGACATTCCCTTAATTCCACTGCCACTAGCTACAGTTTCATAACTCATACGTTCAGCTTGTTTTTGTTTGAATCCCAAAGTTTCTTTAGTCAGTGCTTGAACGCGTGCATCCACAGCTAATTCAATCTCTGCTGTAGCTACATCAATTAAGGTATTTAATTCAGTTTGATCCTTAAAATCTAATTCATCAATGGACTGAATACCTTTTTTTCTTAGCGTGCTTACATAAGTCTTCAACCAATCTTTATTCCATTGTTCAATCAGCATATCTGAATTGAATTGCTTTTGCACTTGGCCAATGAATCGTTCTTTAGACTGATTGATCATAAAATCAAAATCGAATCGCTTGGCTTCAAGCGTGCTTTGCAAGTCACCCAATATCTTCATCGACTCCATTTGGTGCACTTGAAAACGCCCAATTTGACCCAAGGCATAAATACGATCAATTTGTTTTAGTGATAATTTCTTTGAATCGATGTCCATTGAATTATCTTTATTAAATCGAATATCATAGGTGTATCCACCAATAGCATTGGAGCGCGCTTCTTCTATTGACGCATCACTGAGCCATTCAGGCTTAATCTCGACACCCTTAGCTTCCATAGTCTTAATATAGGATTGAATATAAAGGTCTTTAGCGGCATCAAATCGCAAACCACTTTTCATGGATGCGGCCAAGACCATAGCTAATGTCTCTCTCTGCGCATCCCGTCTGACTGATGCGTCAATATAAGAACCTTTTTGAGTGATAATAGTTGCATAAGCTCTTTCACCAGCGTCAGCATCAAACTTAGGCATAACCACCACATGCGATATGCGATTCTGATTCATTAATTCAGATAATCCCTCAGCATGAAAACCACCGGATACCATAGCGGCAACTTTAGTGCCTTTTTCTCGCATGCGTTTGACCAAATTATTTAGCATAGTTGCATTGCGCGCTTTGACGTCAGTATAAAATTCATCCGCTGATGGCATTTGAGTCTCTAAATAATCCAAGTTAACTTGCGATTTGAATTCGACTGCGTATTTATCTTTTTGGCTCTGAAGATATTTGCGAATATAGTCAAACTCGAAGTCAGCTTTGTTCTTTCGGTAATAGGCTTCATCAGAGGCTGACATCTTTGCTTCAAGAAACTTCGTCAATATATTAATCGTGCGTAAAAAGGAGTCTAAGCCCCGCTCTTCTTCGGTGCTAAATAGGCGTGAACGAATCTCGTCCTCAATAGACTCTATTTCGTCTATCACATCTATTAAATCAATGGATTCATACACACTTGCATAACGCGTATAGAGAATTAGGTCTTTATATGTCGTTGGATTTATATTTTGTTCGCCAGCTAATTGAATGATATAGGCATGGAAGCTACCAGGTGTTGTCTTACCCAATTTGAATTGTACAGCTGCATCCACAAGTGTATTGATTGAATCTTCATCTAATTTTGTTTTTAATTCATCTACTAAATGATCCCGCTGTGTATTGGCGGCTTCAAAAATAATTTCTTTTTCTAATTCAGCGGTTTGAATGAGTTTTTTTAAATTAGGTCGGTTGGCGACATTTACTTCTGTCTTCTGAATTAGTTTTTCTAGAATGCTCCAGTAGTCAATGAATTCTAGATCTCCATCACGATACGCAATGCGCTTGGCATTAAAATCCATTGTTTCAGCATTAAAAATATGTTTTTGATATTCAGAAACTAATTCATGCAGGCCTAGAAGTTCTTTTTGAATTTTTGGCTGTGCATTTAAGAGATTGGAATAGGAGTCTATATTGGAGGCATAAAGAGCAGCGTCTTCAATGCCAAAAAGCTCAACATCCGCATTAGACACAATGCGAAAGAATTCACTCGCATTAATTTTGGTCTGATTAAGTAATGAATTCGCCACTTGCTCCCTTACATCTTCTAGGGGTAAGGCTGAAACAATAGATGTGTCGATGGCGCCTACAGTACCCTCTACTCCAATCAGCTTTAAGTCATACTTGGCAACAAAGGATTGAAATAATTTAGCGATTTGTTTTTGGGCGTCAATACTACTATGCGCATCTTGCACATTAATAATAACTTCATCACTATTATGTTGTTGGGTTGAGCGCTTAATACCTAAGTCATAGGGTATATCAATGGCATTAACCTGATTAGGTTGAGCTGCAGCATTCCCCTGAGGTGTAGCGCTCGACCAATTAGGCTTCATTCCGCCAGTCGCCATGCTGACGTCTTGCAATATGAAACAGCTAACCGTGACTATTGCCACGACTTTAACTAGTCTCTTGAAGCCTTTAGAATATATACTAATTGTTTTATCCATATAAGAAAATAATTCCCTAAACTAATTCCAATAACTCGTAATTCATATCAATCATGCATTCCATATGTCATCCTGAGCCTGGTGCCTTTTTACCAGGAGTGAGCCTGCCTGCCGGTAGGCAGGGATCTCACAAGAAAAATAGGTTTTAATCTATAGTTATAATTTGTAATATTTAAAATCATTAATAAGATTGGCATAAAAATATTTTTGTAACGACTAGAACTAACTAGTCTATATATACTATATATAGGAAGCGATTTCACAAAGTGTACTCCTCGCAATTTCTTATTTAAATTAACCGTCTCATTAATAACGCCTATAACGTGAAGTATACCCAAGTATGTGGCAGAATTCAACATTTCGTAATAAATATACTAATTATATTTGGGCTCATTATAGCTCACTATTATATGTTATTAGTAAGTAATACCTATTATGGACATCATCGCGGCTTTTGACCCAAATCACCATTTTAACACCCCGGGAGTGTTAAAATGGTTAAGAGTATGGTTATGCAGATTTAGCCACCAATCGAGCGCTTTTCTGAGCGGATTTGAGCGCTGCTCTCCAGTCTATTGGTGCCGCTAGGAGCAAATATCCGATTATTCTGCCTGTTTGCTCGTCTAATATTTGGGTTAGACCTAAAATTGAGCTGGTTAAGGCTCCATCACCCCTGGCAGCAAGGTCAAAGGCTCTTAAAAGGAATAGTCCCACAGAGTTACCTGCTTTGGCATTAGTCTCAATTTGGAGCACATGTGCCTTAGAAGTGACGCTTTGTTCAATAATTGGGCTTGTTTCGGACTTAATTTGGATCACAACCGTGTTTTCTGCTATGAGCTCTACGCTAGGCTTGCCCTTTTCAAAATCGTCGATTATGCCTTGTGTATCCCTTGATTTAGAGAACAAACTATTGTTTGCATTAATTTCTAATTCTGGCGTCAAAAAGTCTTCATCTTTTGCCTTCTTTTTATCAAGGGCCTCACCTATTAACTTATTGTCATTAATCACTTTGGCCATTTGATCTTTGTCGTCAAAGAGCCAGTAAATTTGGGTTTTGGTCTTAGACTGTTCACCTAGCATTTTTTGCTGAATCTCTAAGGCACTCATAGTCGGATTTAAGTCTTGTAGGGTGCTAAAGCTACTATAATCCAATATAGCCGTTAAAGTATTTGAGCTTGTAAGCCTACCTTCGGGGCTAATAAAGGCGCGCTTCACTTGAGGGCTCAAGTCACTTTGCGATGCCAAATAGCTCAATACAGCATTAGTCGTGGGTCCAAAGTCACCTAATAGTGACATAATAAAGCTTAATTGAGCCTCAGGAGAGTCGATTAAATCCAAGGCCGCAGTGATTTGAGTTTCAAGTAAGTCTGATTTGGATTCAATGTGAACTGCTAAAGCATTGACCAAACTAGCTTGGATTTGTTTTTTTATCTGCACTGCCGTCAATTCGAATAGAACTGAACTTGCATCACGCTGTTCTCCAAATATAGCCAAATCATTCACAATATCGTCTTGCACAATTTGAACTTCAATAGAAGGATAGAATGCCTTTAATGTTGGAGTTATTGCTGCCCGCTCTTGCTCCGAATCCACATAAATAACCGTATCTATATTCCCTATTGCTTCAAATCCGGGTACCGCTCTATCCAATTCATCTAATACATTGGTTAATTGGCTTAAACCAGATTCCCCTGGATTCAAATCAACTAAATGAATTCCAAAAACAATATCATCCTTTATAGATGCTTCTAATTCGTTCAGCCTGTCTGCTGAAAGAGGCTCCAACTCAACTCTACTAGGAACTAATCGGGCGCCTGTAGCGAGCCCAAATGCCACGCCGTTTTCAAGTGCTCTGTTCCCCCTATTAATTGCATTGGGTAGCTTTAATAGTGTCACCAAGAACATAAGCGCTATGCTCGACACAGAAAGGCGTGCGGCACCTGCTTCTTCTCTCAATTTCTTCAAATCATTTTCTAATTTCTTCTTCTTCAAAGCAGCCGCAGTTCTGATGACCCCATAGGTTCTGAGATATAGCTCTGGATCAATAAGGGCGGCCTTAACCTCTAAGGGGGATGCCCAAATAACAGTCAAGCCGTCCTGTGCTCCATCTCCTTTATTAAACCACCAATTTTGCGTGCGTGTGATTTCCATTGTTTGTCTTAGTAAGCGTATCTCTTCTTGCAAATCTTTATCTGCTTGCGAGTCCTTATCTACTTGTGTTCTTTTAGATTTGGCTAAATCTAATTCATAATCAAGACGAGCTAATTCTTGACTCAATTGCTCTTTAGATTCAGCGATAATTTTGGCATTCTCACTATTTGCATCAGAATCAAAAGCTATTAATTGCAAAGGTCTTTGGTCTGCGTTGGCACCCGAGTAAAAAAACCTCATCACGCCACCATTATCGGCCAAAGCGAGTAGCTCTTCTACAGCCCTGCTATCATCAAGCGATCTTTGATTTGGGCCAAATAAGGTATAACGCATATCAGGTATTCCATTAGCGTCGACAGGATAACGATTACCTGCACGATATTGTTTGGCATACCTGCCGGGTGTCAGAAAATAATACAAGCCTGTTTCCAAATCATGATAATAATCAACCCTACCTTCAGGATTCTTCTTATGCTTAGCAACCAATTCCAAATAAGCATCATGCGTGATGGCAATAGCCTCAATACTATTATCAACAATGCCATTTTTACGTATGCTGTCTAGCAATACTTCATTCTTAGACTCCCATTCAGGATCACGTGTTATAACCTCAATTATCCATTCTTTTTTGGTCTCATCACGCCCCTTGAATACAAATTCAACTTCAACTTCAAAGTTAGGCCCTACCAAAATGGAATGAGCAGCCCTACCCCAAACAGTGCCGTCTTCAGCAATATAAGCACCTGGTTGACTCATTAATTTTTCTCGAATAAATTCATCCACCTCTTCTATGGGCTTAGTGTCAATAATACGTCCAGGCGTTCCGTCTGCGTTAGGTCGGTCTGCAATAAAAACGTCACCATCTTCAATGCCTAGGTAGACTTTGCGAACTGCGAAGCTCCTGCGCTTCAAGGTATCTAAATCTCTCTTCAAACTCTTAACTAATTCTTTAGCTCGCAAATAAAGCCCATAATCAGATTGCTCTTTGGCTTCTATGGCCTTAATCTGATCAATTAAGGCTTTTTCTTGAGTCATAAAGGCATTCACTGTCGCAACCGCTACATTTGGATCAACATTCACATCTTGAGCGAGGAGTTGAGTGACTGCACCTATACGCAAGATAATTGCCAAAACAAATATTCGGGTCAAGCGTCCAAATAAGCGCTTAATGAATGGCTTTTTATTTTCATCATCTGTTCTATTACGTATTTGCAAAGCGGCTAATACCCCCGCAATCGATCCGCCGATTAATAAATCAGCTTGGGCAATACCCAAATCAGGTTCCGGATTAACTTGCTCAGGCCTTTGTACTTCAGCTTCAAAATCAACATCTTCACCAAATACTGTATCGGTCTCACTAAACACCGTATCAGTTTCATTTGTTCTAGGTTCTTTATCTTCAATCACATCAGCAATGCTATCTTTTTTAATTGCCCCTGCTGGAAGGCTACCTGAATCACTAACCGGCGTGGGTGTGAGATCAATATTTGTTTTTGACGGTCTAGAGAAATCTGGCAAATCATCAGACTCGGCTTTGCGAAATTCAAACTTACGTTCTTCTTGCCCTTGAATTTGGATAGTGAACCCAATCGCATTACCTTCTTCATCATACTGAAGTGCATGCGTGAATCCTGTGGGATCACCTTTAATTTTTTCGGAAACAAATTCGCCACTCTGTACATTCGTAACAAATAAACCAAACTCTTTATTGCCCGCTTCATCTGTTGCCTCAACCACAGTTACAAAATAATGTCGTAAGGCAATCGTGGCTGTCACATATTGCATAGGCGTCTTAGACGAGCCAATGAGGACTTGGCCCGTAATGCCATGATGTGTGATCTCTAAGTTATAGTCTTTGGTCAAAGAGTCTGTCGCATTATCGGTCGCAATGATTTGAGTTTCAATATTACCCACATCAATTAATCCCAAAGGTCTATAGTCGATTTCAGAACCTGAGTTCTCTAAATACCGATGGAATTGACCATTAATGTAATCTCCAATCAGTATTCCAAATGGATTGCCATTGCTATCATTAACGCCCAAAGCAACATAACCAACACCCAAGTATTCACCCAACCTAAATGTTCGCCCACCAGCAATGCCTGGAGTCCCAGCTTCACCAGCATTTGTCTTACCTGAAGAAAGAGGTAAAAAATGTTTAACTGATCCCAATAAAAGACTAGCTTGTTCAGCCAAGCTAAAATCATCAAATTGCGGGGCATAGCCCGTAACGGTTGCAGGCACAAATACCGCCGCGTTAAACAAAACTCGAACATATTCTTTATTCTCAAAATTCTGTTGATTAATAGCTATCCCGGTATCATCGGCCAAAATCGCTCTACTTCTAGCTCCAGGTTCTAATTCCGTACCAAATTCACCATTAATATCAAATATGCGCTGAACAACTGTCAAAAATGTTGGAATACCACCGTTTATTTGATCAAATGCCACTCCACCTTGAGTGTAAAATTCATTAACACGTGCATAAACTAATAAACCGTCAGCCGTTAACCCTAATTCTCTTATAACGTTAGTCTCTTCCTCTGTTAGCCCATCACGTAAATTTATTTCTGTATTAAGCTCAAAATTAGCTACGCCTGATAAGGCCTCATCAGCAAATGACTTATCCTCTTCACTAAGTGACTCATAAGTACTGAGAATTTGTGTATAAACTAACAAATTACCAACTACGTCGTCCTGAACGTATTGAGGGCCTCCTGTTATATTGAACAAGGTTGTTCTATCTTCAGGTGATAATTCTGATATTGAGTCAATATTCGTATCGTAAGTTTTATTAAACATATCTTGAAGCGCCGGATCATCTTTTAAAGCATCGTACAAATCACTAGCCTTGGTGAGGACTCTCAAAAAGTCTTCTTGATTATAATTGGGGTCCCCTACGGTACTAAAAAGTGTGACTGGCCCTAAGGTTCGAATGGAATCGCCATAGAGATTAATATAGTCTTCCAAAGCTTCCGCATCGTTTTGCAAGACACGGTCAAGCCTTACCGCTGCATTTAGAGCTCTAATAAACTTTTCCTGATTATATTGCGGGTCTCCGGTGACATTGAACAACACCGCTCTATCCTCGGCGCTTAACTCAAAGGCTGGGCTAATATTAGTGCCATAGGTGGTATTAAAATTAATTCTCACAATATTGTTTATGCTTAAACTATCAAATAAATCGCCAGACTCAGTTAAGTCTTCTAGGAAGTCAGCTTGAACATATATTGGGTTACCCACAGTATCAAAGAGTGCTCTAGCCCCAAATATTTCAACACCACTGCCAAATAAGTTAATGTAATCTTCTATGGCTTCAGTGTCTGTTTGAAAGACTCCATTGAGGAGTACGGCTTCACCTAAGTCTTCAATGAATTGATCTTCATTGAATTGATCATCACCCACTATATTAAAGGTGACGGTTCTGTCGTTTACGCTTAAATCTCCTGTTGTTTGAATATTGGTGTCGAAGGTACTATTAAAGTCAGTTCTAACTACGACAGT
>JBLINS010000066.1:0-11825 GCA_047639455.1 Candidatus Omnitrophota bacterium | reverse complement strand
ATGGGTTATAAATATAGGTCACGTCAGTGACACAGTCTCCGCGCGTCTTCAAAATCACAGATTTTGAACAGCTCAAACTTTGAATGGGTTATAAATATAGGTCACGTCAGTGACACATTGATGGTATGCCCGGGTCCGTTTTATGGACCCAAGCTTCCGGCAGGAAGCTGTAGACACGCAGTGCTGGCATACGTCCCCCACTTATTACAGATTGACCAATTATTCTTTTAGACTATGCAATAAATTTATTTTGCCCGGCGCTTTGTCTGGGGGATCCTCACGTCATTGCTCCGCATGACTCAGGATGACGATGTGTTTTCTAGAGTATTTATTAGGGCTGCGTGGTGAGCTCTCGGAGAAAAATGATATTGTTATACCAAATTGTGTTTATCATTTTTAGAAGAGGGCTTACCACGTAGCCCTTTTAACAGATCTAGACTTCTTTAGATTCTTTAGACTCTTTGGGATTTTTTATTTGGTAGGCATCTATAGTAGATTTGATGAATTTAAGTTTTCGTAGATAGAAATTATTTTGCTTTTCGTCCGTGTCTGCGAATTTCAACGGTGGCTGATGATCTCCGCCAATCAATACAGTTTTGCCAGGACCCATTTGATGCGGCGTATTATTTAAAGGTCGCTTATTTGGCTTTAAGCTATGCACAAAACCGCCTCTGTCTACAATGGCCAATCTTGAAGTCTGACCTTTGTGTGTTACATCCATTGAGCCTACATTAGATTTGGCAATCAAACTTGTAGTGGACACTTCAAGTAATTCATCTACTTTGCCGTTACTCAAAGTCATGGCATTACCTTGAACCAAATATAGCTTGGGTGGGTTGAGCGACTCCAAATACACTTTGGAATATTGGCCAACAAAAACGACTCTCTGCATATCTGGATCAAGTGCGACAATAACCATGCTACCCGGGCCTGTTTTGATAATGGATTTAGGCCGAATTTCCTTATCGATGGCTAAGCGAGTATGCTTGCCCTCAAAGGCAGACTCTGCCAAGCTGTCAAGATGGATCACTTTTGCAAATTCCGCTTCATTTGCTAATGCAAATCCACAAGAGTAAATACTAATTAATAGAATGTATATAATTTTATTTCGCATGCTTAATTATACACTATAATGATTCAGACGTTTGAGTTTAACCGGGAGCAAGACTTAGAAACTCAATTCTTCTGCAAATAATTGAGTTTCTAAGTCTTGCTAACGGTTGAAGGGAATTTTTTTTGGATGCTCTCTATGGCGTCTTTCAGCAAACGGCAATACAAATCAAAGCCTATGCTACCCACAAAACCTGATTGCTGCATACCCAAGATATTGCCAGCCCCACGAATTTCCAAATCCTCCATGGCAATATTAAATCCAGATCCCAAATGTGTATGCTTTTCTATCGCATTCAGTCTGCGCTGCGCATCATGTGTCATATCGGCATTCTGAGACAAAATCAAATAAGCGTAGGCTTCTTGAGTGCGACGACCTACCCGCCCCTTTAGCTGATAGAGATCTGATAATCCAAAACGATCAGCGCGATTAATGAATATTGTATTTGCATTCGGGATATCAATTCCGGATTCGATAATAGTCGTAGCAATCAATAAATCATAATCATGTTTGATATAGGCATGCATAACTCTTTCCAGAACTTTGGACTCCATTTGTCCGTGTGCCACAGCAATTCGCACACCTGGAAGCAATGCTTTTAATTCACGAGCAATTTTCTCTATGCCTTGAACTCGATTATGCACAAAGAATATCTGGCCCTTGCGCTTCATCTCACGCATCACGGCGTCACGAATGAGTTTGGCGTCATAATTCACAACGCGCGTATGAATGGGAACTCTTTTTTTAGGCGGCGTATTCACTAGCGAAACGTCCTTACCGCCAACCAAAGCCATATACAAGGTTCGAGGTATGGGTGTCGCACTCATCGACAATACATCCACCATTAACCTCAATTTCTTCAGTCTCTCTTTATGCAAAACACCAAAACGTTGCTCTTCATCAATAACAACTAGACCCAAATTCTTAAACGATATGTCTTTAGAGAGTAAGCGATGCGTGCCTACGACAAAATCTACTTCACCTTGAAGTATTTTCTCAACAATGATTTTTTGTTCACGCTTAGTTTGAAAACGACTCAACATCGCAATGGACATTGGGCAAAAAGCAAAACGCGCCATAATATTCTCATAATGTTGCTCAGCTAATAGAGTCGTCGGGGCCAGCATCACCGCTTGGCGGCCTGACATAATGGCCTTAAAGATAGCTCGTATAGCCACCTCAGTCTTACCATAACCGACATCCCCGCATATCAGCCTATCCATTGGTTTATGAGCTTCCATATCTCGTTTAACATCAGCTATGGCTGTCAATTGATCGGGCGTTTCATCGAATTCAAAATTATCTTCCAATTGCTTTTGCCAATCATCATCCGGACCCGTTGATAAGCCTGGCAACATTGAACGCTGAGCTTGCAGAGCCAATAAGTCTTCGGCATAAGCCATAATGCCAACCTGCGCTTTAGCACATAACTTCTGCCAGCGCTTGGAGCCTAATTTGGATAATTTGATTTTGCCAACAGATTGTCCCGGTGATATATAGCGCTGTACCAAATTCAAATCATCTAAAGGAACATACAACCTTTCTTGATCTGCATATTCAATATTAAGGTGTTGTTTCGCCTTTTCATCGGGAAAGTCCAAGTCCTTAATACCTCGAAATATGCCTATGCCATGCGATACATGCACAACATAATCACCCGCATTCAAATCAACAAAAGGCTGCAACGGTCTCTCGCCCCAATGCCAATCAATTTTCTTCAAACGCTTGGCCGACATCCGCTCAGAACATGGCAATATCACAACCATTTTATGTGGTTCTAAATGCGCGCCACTAGAGGGGTCAAAAGACTTAATAGAAATAACTTCATCATCATCGAATTCAATGCGAATCGGAAAAGAAAACCCCCAAGGAAAGACATCCACAATGCCACCGCGATGCGTGAATGTAGCAGGATCTTCCACAGCATTAACCTCACGCTCATACCCCATATCCAACAGAGCCTTCAAGCGTTCCTCAAGCACGACATGTTCACCTATAGCAAAATGCACCGAATTAATCATCGCAGTAATATATCACACCTACCCCAAAGATTATGCAGTCTAGCTGATAGATGCTCTTTTCATTCCACGGCTCAATGCGCAAATAGAGCCATTGTGAATTTAAGAGGTTCTACGCCAATTTTGCAAACATAATCTGGATAAACAATGCAAAATTGGCTAAACCCCAAAATAATTCACAATCGCTCTATTTGTCTCCATTAAACCGAAGTCATTCAAAAAGCATCTATCAGCTAGACAATATGATCCAATGCAATAAGTTTGACAAAAGTACCCCAAAACAATAATAAATTAAGTTTAAAAAAACAAAAGGATGCACCTATAGGCAGCGGGTATCCTACACCGCCGCGGAGTCTACGATAGTGGAGATCCTATAAAGCCTCCGGCTAAAACAATAATGATGCACCTGGATAAGTCAGGGGCTATATAAAACCTGCGGTTTTAGAGGCGCCAGTCTAGAGGAGATTGCCCATTAATACTTGTGATGCTGACACTTATGCCCACGGTTTAGATTAGTTTGATTGAGAATCACTTATGAGAGATTTCGAGGATATCCCTGTTAAAGTCTACACCCACATAATGGACCGCACTCCCGTCATCCTGAGAAGCGCGAAGCAAGCGACGTGAGGATCTCACACAGGCCGCGTAGCAGGATCCATGCGCAACAATGAAATAGCTTTTACTAGATTAATATCACTCAACTGAAAATACACGCTTACGTATGAGGGGTAGAGTACTAACAGCCTACTTATTTTCATTCTTCATAGACACAACTCATCACCATCTTAGAATCTCTATGTTTTGACCTCTAAAATGACAACACCTATTTCAAATACAATCTTCAAATACTTAGAATTATTAAACTCCTCCGAGCCTACGCCCCTAGCCTGACGCCTCTAAAACCGCAGGTTTTAGACAGTCCCAAAAACTCATCCACGTGCATCATTATTGTTTTAGCCGGAGGCTTTATAGGATCTCCACTATCGTAGACTCCGCGGCGGTGTAAGTGAGCGGCCGACGAATAAGGAGGCCATGCTTGCGAACGGGCGCGAGTCGGTGAGCGCCCTATACCATTGATATAGGTGCGTCCTTTTGTTTTTTTAAGATATATATTAAATATAACTTCTAATTACATTTATTAATTATATTTCCGATTAATTATTAGTACCTGCATAATCACTATGTCGGGAATATTTATGATTGTTGACGTATTTTGTTATTAAAAGAAGTTCCACTCAAGGGGCATGCTGTTGTCAGGAATATAAGTTCATGCCCCTTGTGTAGGAACTCTGAATAACAAAATTAGTCAGAACAATCATGATATGAGGGATATAGTGATTATGCAGGTACAGACTTTTGCTGGTAGATCCTCACGTCGCTTGCTTCGCGCTCCTCAGGATGGCGGACAATGCTTGACTACATTTTTTCGGGTGAGGATACGCCTAGGAGGTTGAGGCCATTTTTGATGACTGTTTGGGTAGCGTTGGCTAATGCTAATCTAGCGGCGGCGAGTGGGGGTTCGGCGTCAACAATATGGCACTGCTGATAAAACTTATGGAAACTAGCGGCTAATTGCTCTAGATATTCAACCAATACATGTGGCTCATAAGCCTTAGCACATGCTTGAACCGTCTTTGGAAAAGCTCGCAATTGTTTGATTAGGGCTATTTCTTCGGCCATATTTAAGGCAGACAAATCTCTTGTTTGCATATCAATATCAATGCCCTTATCTTTTAAGGTCTGGCGGATGCTGGATATGCGCGCATGAGCGTATTGAATATAATAAACTGGATTGTCGGAGGATCGCTTTTTAGCTAATTCTAAGTCAAAATCCAAATGCGAATCCATTTTGCGGGCTACAAAGAAAAAGCGCGCTGCATCTATACCGACTTCATCAACTAATGCTTTCAGGGAAACAAATTCCCCTGCTCTTGTCGACATACGCAAAACTTTTTTGCCCTCGTATAAGGTAACTAATTGAGCAATTAATATTTGGACTTCATCTGGATTATGTCCTAATAAGGCTTGTGATGCTTTGATACGTGCAATATAGCCATGATGGTCTGGGCCTAGAATATCAAGTAATTTAGTGTAGCCACGTTCAAATTTATTGCGGTGATAGGCTATATCAGGCATGAGATAAGTATAATTCCCGTCACTTTTGATGACAACTCTATCTTTATCATCACCATGCTCGGTAGATTTTAGCCACCAGGCTCCATCATTTTCATATATGGATTTTTTTGTCTTTAATTCTTCCAGGGTACTTTCTACAGCTCCGGTCCCCTCTAATTTCTCCTGGCTAAAATACTCACCAAAACTCACGCCAAATGACTTCAAGTCATCCTTTATGGTCTGCATAATCGTATCTCTAGCATGAATGCGACAATGCTGTGTGGCTGCCACTTCATCTTCTAACCACGCATTATCTTTTTCAGCCAGTATGCTTTTGGCTATATCCATAACATAAGCGCCTTTATATCCATTTTCTGGAAATTCAAAATCCAAACCAGCAGCTTCTCTACAGCGTTGGTAAACAGACAGGCCTAACGTTTGGATTTGAACACCTGTATCATTATTGTAATATTCGGCTGTTGTGTCTAAGCCAGCAAATCGCAATATGCGTACTAATGAGTCGCCTAAAGCAGCTTGTCGGCCATGTGCTATGGTTAATGGCCCAGTGGGATTAGCGCTAACAAACTCAATTAATATTTTGTCCACGCCATCAATTGGCTTGGAACCAAAAGTTGTGGATTGAGTTTCAATTTCTTCAATCGTTGCGTTCAATGCCGCCTGGGTCAATGATACGTTCAAAAAGCCTGGGCCTTCAATTTTGATAGATTCAATTTGGCTATCCAAACCGGACTTGGCGAGCTCATTTGTCCACGCACTCAACAATTGAGTCGCTAATTCTCTAGGATTTTTTTTGCATAATTTTGACAATCGCATAGCTATATTACTGGAATAATCACCATGCGCGTCATTACGAGGCCTCTCAAAAGCAAATAAGGACTCATCCTTTAAATATTGAGCATCAATACAAGCTTTGGAAGCCAAATTCAACGCCTCGCTAAGGAGGGATTCAATGGTTTGATTCATATACTTTATTCAGACACCTTTTTCTTAATTTTTTTAGGCATATCTATGCGTGGCGCATCGCCCCATAATTCTTCTAAGGCGTAGAATTCGCGAATATCTTTTTGATAAATATGCGCAACGACATTACCAAAATCCATTACTATCCATTTACCATCTTTAAAACCCTCGACATGATTAGCCGGGTCATTTAATTGCTTCATTTCATAAGCAATATGCTCACCAATGGTTTTGCCACGAGTCACAGACGCGGCCGATATTATTACGAAATAATCGCATAATCCAGATACATCACGCATATCCAAAACAAGAATATCCGAACCTTTTTTGTCTTCAGCCAAATTCACAATTGATTTGGCTGTTTCTAATGCTTCATTTTTTTTCATAGCTTCCCTTACATGAATATAATTTATTTATTTTAATATAATTAAAAACCTTCGGGTCCAAACTCTTCGGACATATTGTATTAGATTTTAACTGTTTTTTAATAACTGTGCTAGATGCCTCATCAGGCTGCATTTGAAACGAAAGATGCGCATACTTCGCATGCTTTGGTTTTACGACCACTTCTTGACCTTTTCTATAGGCAATTGTAAATGAACATAAACTCATCAACTCATCTATAGACTTCCATTTTGGCCATTGGCTAATCACATCACTTCCAGCAATGAAATAATACTCCGC
The DNA here is from genome assembly GCA_047639455.1 of Candidatus Omnitrophota bacterium. Lineage (GTDB taxonomy): Bacteria > Omnitrophota > Gorgyraeia > 2-02-FULL-51-18 > JAGOUK01 > JBLINS01. Next base: position 4,916 of record JBLINS010000066.1, on the reverse strand, counting down.
TTTTTGGCCCCAGCGTTTTCTCAAATATTTAATACTATTTATACTAAATGCCGGTGGCTTCCGCTTCGCTTCATATCCACATATCTTAACGTCTTTAATTCCTCCAAAAGCTAAACGCGCCATACTCAAGCGCTGATTCGCACTTGCATTAGCAGCTTGTTTCTTAAGCGGATTTTGGGACGTTGGCATAATAATAATCATATTTAATTTTAAGGCCTTTTGCGCCGCACGAATTAGCTTAATGTGGCCTGAATGAACAGGGTCAAAGCTACCTCCATAAACACCAATGCGCATACTAAGTCCTTATTTGACCATTACCACTAATAATATAACGATACGATGTTAGCTCTTTCAAACCTACAGGACCACGCGCATGTAATTTGTCGGTGCTAATACCCATTTCTGCACCCATGCCAAATTCACCGCCGTCACTAAACCGAGTTGAAGCATTCTCAAAAACACACGCGGACGGCACACCGCCAACAAAACGCTGTCTTGCCTTGGTATTTTGACTAATAATTGCATCAGAGTGATTCGACCCGTATTGCCGCACATGCTCAATCGCTTGATCGACTCCATCGACCACTTTGATTGATAAAACTAGAGCCAAATACTCTGTTGCCCAGTCTTTTTCTTTAGCCAATTTCACATTAGGAATAATAGTTTTAGTGCGTTTGCATCCCCGCAATTCAACATCACACGCTTGCATGCGTTTTTCAAATTGAGTCAAAAACTTTTTAGCAATGCGCTTATCCACCAATAGTGTTTCCATGGCATTACAAACTCCAGGGCTTTGAACCTTGGCATTCTCGGCTATATCTAAGGCCATCTTAAGATCCGCGTCTTTATCAATATAAGTGTGGCATATGCCCTGATAATGCTTGATTACAGGTATTCGGGACTTCGCTGTAACCTTGCGTATTAGAGATTCACCTCCACGCGGTATAACAACGTCTATTAATTGATCGAATTGAAGCAAATAATCCACATCACTTCTATCTGTCGTTTTGACAAACTCGACAGCTCCCGTAGATACGCCATGTTTCTTCAAAGAACTAGCCAATACCGCATGAATGGCTTGATTGGAATGGAAAGCTTCCTTGCCCCCACGAAGAATAACGCTATTACCTGATTTTAAACATAAACCGGCGCAATCGGCAGTCACATTGGGACGTGATTCAAAGATTATTAAAATAACACCCAAGGGTACTGAACACTTTTTAATTTGTAGACCATTAGGCCGTTTAATTGTGTCCAAAGTGATATTCAATGGGTCCGGCAAAGCAGCAATTTGTTTCAAACCATCGGCCATGCCTTTAATCTTTTTTTCATTCAGCGTCAAACGACTCATCATGGCATCACTCAAATCCATACTTTTTGCATTAACTAAATCTTTTTTATTAGCGCTTAATATGGCCATGGCTGATTTCAAGATATTTTGAGCCATGCTTTTTAAAATAGCATTTCTCTTACCAGAGCTCAAATTACAAAGTTCAAAAGAAGCCGCCTTAGCTTTTTTGGCCTGTTGTTGCATGCTTGCCTGACTCATTAAGCCTCCTCTTTCACAAAATTATCCCGATGTAAGATTTCATCCAAACAAGGTTTGCCTAATGCCGCACTCCACTCATTCGATCTCAAGCCTCGAATCGTTTCTAATTCAATAGATGTGAAGTTAACAATACCTCTACCGACAATGTGCTGGTCTTCATCCTTGATTAATATCGAGGCTCCGGCGGCGAAGTAACCCTTGATATCTATTACGCCTTTAGAGAGCAATGACTTACCTCGATTCAAGAGAGCGTTTGTTGCACCCGCGTCGATAGAAATAGAGCCTGTTGATTTGGCTATATAACGTATCCAATGCTTTTTGGAAGACAATCGCTTTAGAGTTGGCAAAAATAATGTGCCTGTATCTTCACCGTTAAACAAAGCTTGTAATACCTTTTTCTTTTGACCACTGGCTAAGACACAGGGTATACCCGCCTTCAAAGCCTTTTTGACAGCCTCTAACTTAGATGTCATACCGCCGCGGGTATGCTCACCAGGCTTATCCTTAATCGCTTTAAATATGCCGTGATTCAAATCATCAACCATGCTCAAGCGCGTTGATTCACCCATATTAAAGTCAGCATAAAATCCATTTGAATCCGTCAAAAAGATAAGTGCGTCAGCGCCAAACATAGCCGCAACCATTGACGAAAGTTGATCATTATCACCAAATTCGATTTCTTGAGTCGAGACAGTGTCATTTTCATTAATAATGGTAAAAACCTTGGCCGCAGTTAATGCGGCAACGGTTCTTTTTGTACTTTCAAATCTAGACCTATTTGACAAGTCTTCCCAGGTTAATAAAACTTGAGCGCTAGTCTTGCCAGAAGATTCAAAGGCCTTGCAAAAGTGCTGTATTACTTGGGGTTGGCCAATAGCGGCCAAGGCTTGTAGCTGGGCCACGTCATTTGGACGACGTTTTTTTTGCATTTTTTGCATGCCAGCACTCACAGCACCCGAAGACACAATTAGCCATTGAATATGCGGATTTTGCTCAGACATACTAACAATGTCTTTAACAATTGCTTTGATCCGCGTAGGACAAAATCGACCATTAGACGTTAAAGCGGCCGTACCAATTTTGACAACAATGCGCTTAGTATTTTTAAAGAATTCTATGCGCATATTTACTCATCATCCAACTCTTCATCTAAGCCTAATTCATTCATATGCCTTTTAAAAATGGCCCGCTTTAACTCACGCACACCCAAGCCCGTAACGGCAGATATGGGATAGATTTCCGCTTTGACTTTTTCTTTGAATTTTTTTAATATTTCTTCAGATTCAGGAATGTCCATTTTTGTGGCCACAATAAATATGGGCTTTTCGGCCAATACGGGTGAATAACTCTTTAACTCATCTAATATAATGCGATGATCTTCAACGGGATCCCTGCCTTCGGTTGAAGCCATATCAACTAAATGGATTAATGTCTTAGTTCTTTCAATGTGTCGTAAAAAACGATGTCCCAATCCCCTACCAGCACTAGCGCCCTCAATCAAACCCGGCAAATCAGCAATAACTACTGACTCTCCATAGCCGCTTTCTAATACACCCAAAATAGGTTGTTTGGTCGTGAAAGGAAAAGCGGCAATACGCGACTTCGCATTAGAAATGCAAGAAATCAAAGTGGATTTACCAGCATTAGGAAATCCCACCAAACCCACATCAGCAATAATTTTTAATTCTAGACGAATATTCTTTTCTATACCTAGAGCACCTTGCGTTGCCTCGACCAGGCGGTGATTGCCTTTGCCGCCCAAACCACCCTTTGCGATATTAACCAATTCTCCAGGCTCGCATAAATCCGCCAAAAGGTCACCGGTGTCATTATCAAAGACCTCTGTGCCAATAGGAACTTTGACCATAAAATTTTTGGCTGCTGCTCCTGTCATATCATTACCTGAGCCATGCCTGCCCTGATTAGCCTTAAACGTTTTCGTTAATTTAACGTCTAAAAGCGTTCTTATCTGTGGGGCAGCTTTGAGGATAATGGAACCACCATTACCGCCATCGCCACCATTAGCCTTTTTGTACTTATTGAATTTGGATTTAAAAAAACTATTGCAGCCATTGCCACCAGGTCCTGCAAGGCAATGAATAACGGCGTGATCAACAAACATAAGAAATTATCCTATACATATAGTTACTATTAATATATTTAGTATTACTACAGCAAAGGAATGTCTTGGTAGCATACTTATCAATCTCGAATCAATACGTGATTCGTGTGATTATTTTTTAATTGATTTACTTGTCTATTAATTCTGTGATTAGAAGCAACTAGTAGTGGGTTTGTCACGCTGCTATTCCGTGAATCACACGAGGGCAAAAGGTTTGGCGTATTACCCGGCGGGTACGATATCTACGGTACGTTTATTTCTAAAGCGTACAACACCATCTTTGAGGGCGAATAAGGTATAGTCGCGACCAACGCCGACATTGATTCCGGCCTTAAAAGGGGTGCCAACTTGGCGAACGAGAATGCTTCCGGCAGTGACTGTATGTCCGCCAAATTCTTTAACTCCACGGCGCTGTGCTTGTGAATCTCTGCCGTTTCTACTGGTACCTTGACCCTTCTTATGTGCCATATCTAAATATTCCTTATGCGGTGGTCAATTCCTTGACCATAATGCGAGTTTTGCTTTGTCTATGACCAATTTTGGTCTTAGCTTTGCCATTACGGCGAATGTATTTAAATGAAATAACTTTTTTATCACGAAATTGATCCATGATTTCAGCTTTGACAGAAGCATTCTCAACCAAAGGTTGGCCTACCTTAACTTCTTTGTCATCTGAATATAGCAATACCTGATCAAGAACAAGTTCTGATCCAGCGTCACCCTCTAATTTTTCTACATCTATGTATTGCCCAGGTTCAGCTCGGTATTGCTTGCCGCCTGTCTTAATTATCATATAAGTCATCTTATTACCCCGTTAAAAAAGAAGGCTAGTATAACCATCCAGCCCACACCTTGTCAAGCAAAAGGAGTTATATCCAGCTATTTCTAGCTCCTCTAACCCTTGACTGACGTCCCCTGAGCGAATGCCCCTAGGCTGACGCCTCTACAACCGCAGGTTTTAGACAGTCCCAAACCCAATAATGTGTAAGGCGTGCCCAGCTTAAAAGCATTCTGGGAGATCATCACGTCGCTGCTCCGCGCTCCTCATGATGACAATATTCGTTTTTAGCATAAACTTGAAACAGGTGGAATTGGTCAACCTTATCCGCGCCGTCGCTCCTAGGCTGACGCCTCTACAACCGCAGGTTTTAGACAGTCCCAAACCCAATAATGTGTAAGGCGTGCCCAGCTTAAAAGCATTCTGGGAGATCATCACGTCGCTGCTCCGCGCTCCTCATGATGACA
>JBLINS010000065.1:0-11872 GCA_047639455.1 Candidatus Omnitrophota bacterium | reverse complement strand
AGCGCCTTAGAGCGTTGGTTGACCCAATGCTCGATAAAGTCGATGGCATCAAGGCTTTGAGCGCTATAGATAAGCTGGCCAGTTCTCTAACCTACGCTGAGAAAGTCGGCGTTAAACCCGTCCCACGTATGGCTGATCAAAGTTTGGCTGAAATTGTTATGAATATATTGCGTGGTTTGGGGGGATTGTTTAATACGATGAGAGGAAGTGAGTCTGTAGGTGATATTGAAGGAAAAATCAACAGGGCTGGTATTCAAAGGTTGCTCTCTAATGATCTAATAGATTTTGGTGAGGTGCGAGATTATTTAGTGGAGGTACGTAGTTTTCAGATGCATTTCAATACAGTTCAAAAGCAAATGAACGAAACAATTAACTTTAAGACGATTTTGCATAATACAGAGAACGTATTAGTTAAAATGAAAGCCCTAAAAGAGGAATTGGAAAAAATTGGGGCTCAAGCTTTAGAGGTAGAACGAGCAAGAAGCGTAGCAATCCCACCAGAAAAAGGCCCGGTAAATGAACCTCTCTTTCAATACCCAGAAATATATTTCATTCCTATGGTTAATGCCGCCATTAAAGCCACAGAGCTTTTTCAACAAAAACTCAATGATCAAATTGATTTAGATGGTGATCGTGATTCTGATACCGGGTCACGGCATAAACCCACTCGCATGACGATAAAATCCCCTAGAGGTGAAATTGAAGAGGTTTCTAAGTTGGACTCTGACAGAGTCTTCGATCAGGATATACACTTGTTGAAGGCTGTGGAGTATTTTAATGAAGAAATTATTGGAAATGGGGAATTGGATGATATTGCTAATATTCAGTGGAAACAAATTATAGACCTTTTTGAATTAATAAGGGGTGATGGAAGCTTGAATGGCTATGATGATGCTGAAAGAGCCTTGAGATTAGAATCGATTAAATATGGCAGACCACAAATAGCCTGGCGTGGAGCTCAAGAGATATTTGGGCCTGATGTAGACGTTCCTTTAGAGACGGCAAGGTTTTATGAAAAAATTACCAGCGGTCATCCTGATCAAATATTTGTTGATCTACCCGGCTTCACGCGTGTCAAACCTTTAAGCGAGGAAATTGTCTCACATCCAGCAAGCGGCCAACATCGCTTAGCATGGTTTTTGACTAATTATTTATTAATGCGCAATGGTTATGCTCCATTCTATATCAACGATATATCAGAATATGCTGCAATTCCTGCTTCAAGACGCATGGAGAGAACAAAGCTTGTAGTCGATATTATCCGGAAGCAATCCTCCCTGACCACGAATGTAGAAAGTTCAGCAGTTGATGAAGAATTTTCACGTATGAGTGATATGGATGCGAGTTATAGGGACGCTTTGGGAGTTGTTAAAAAGTTATTTGGGGATGTGTCCCGGCATGAGTTTGTTGATGCTTCACAATTCAAAGAATTGTGGGAACAATATTTACTAGGCCGTAGTTTGATTGATATTGTTCAAAATGAGGGGCGTGATTTTGAACAATTAGAAACTGATCAAATGGACGATGATAATATTCCAGGGTTTGTTCATGTAGTCAATGCAGAAAAGATCAAGCTTGAGGTTTTGTATGGCCAAATGGACTCCATGAGCACTTCAGATGACCTCATGAATGATAGGGACTTTTTCATTGGCGCAGAGGGTTTATTACCTGTGATCATGAGGTTATTGAACAGTTTGGCAGATAAACTCAAAAGCCTACCTTTTGTTTATATGTATCACTTGAATCCGGAGGAGGCAATTCAATTGTATGTTGGAGATGAACCGGCGCAAGTCCGTATTGGTGAGTATAAATTTGAGATTCAATTGACTTCTGACGCCAGCCAAGAGATATCTGTATCTTTGGTGAATTCAAAAAATTTGGGTTTTTTGAGAAACGAGCCTTATTTACTGGGTCCTGGCCAGGCAATAGAAATAGATTCAAATATAAGCGGAGTTAATTTGCACATTATCGATGTTGACCATCAAGTATTAGATTCAATTCATACAGAGATAAGATCTCCGCAGAGCAGAAGATCTCAGACAAGAATTTTGAATATGAACGAAGAAGGCTCACTAATAGTTGAAGTCCAAAATACGAATGGTCGCGATGAGGACACACTAACAATAGATGAGGTGCATGCTGCCAAAGTTCTATTTAAAGGTGATTTGACTATTGACGGAGATTATCAATTTAAGGCTCAGCGCATTGAAGCCGAATTTCAAAGAGTGAATGAGGCTAAGCCGCTAATCATTGTGGGATCGAGCGATGGAGCGGAATCTCAGCAATTTACTTTAGTGGAACGATGGGGAAAAAAAGAGCAAGACTTTGTCATTTTGCTTAAGACGAATGCAGACGATTCAACCGAATACGTTTTAGCCGATTGGAACGAATATCGATATAATCACAAAGTCAAATTATTGCCAGGTATTGGCATTGATTCTGAAACTAACCGCGCATACACGCGTGATTCAGTGGGGGAGCATAAAAACTTCAATGCCCAAACCCTATCCATATCCGCTCGCTTAGAACTTTGGGCTGATGCCACGCGTATGACAAACATGGAGACTGTGGTGATTGATGTAGCGGATGAGTCGGGAAGAGCTGAGTGGGATGAGAAGCTTGTTGTATTGGATTCGGAATTTGGTTTGAATCCAAGGGCTGAATATGGAGAATTGGAATTGGGTTTGGCTAGACGATTTGAGGAATTTATTTCTGGAAGGGACTTTTTTGATGATATTGATTTGCCTGATTCCAGTAGCTTTTTTAAATTTGTTGGGGAGCCATTTGATAGAAAAATCATATTAAAAATGATTGATGCAATGAAATCTGATAATTCCCCCAATTTTGAGGAAATATTCACTGAGCTTGAGCGTAAAGGTGGTTCGGAATATGTGAATACACATGGCATTGAGATGGAGAATAAGCCTCATAGCATGTTTAATGTGTCTGGCTATTGGGATGATGTGGATTTGAGTGTAGAAGCAAAGTTAATTCATTCTTTGAACCATTTAGTCACCGGTGATTCAAGTGCATATGCGGAATATAGACAGTTTATTTCACAACTTCAAGGCTTGAGCCTGGACAAGAGGGTAAAAATCGAAGTGGAGCTTAAGCGAATAGGTGGCGTTAAACAGCGTTTGGTCGCTTGGTTTTTGATGCACCAATACCCATATGCAACCCATTTGAATTTGTATCATCGATCGAGAAATCTAGACCACTTCACGGGATCTCAGCATGAATTTAAAGACCCAACTTTTTTTGGAATCGAACCAGAATACCCAGCCATTTATTTAGAAGAGACGCTAGACGGGGAAGTTTCTGGCCAAGTCATCAAGGCAATAATACCCATTGATTCCTTAATTTCCTTCAACTTTGGCCGGCGAGAAGCGGAAGAACTAGTTGTCCAAGAAGGCATCTACGAAATCTCGATTCAAACGACCATAGGCGGTGGCCGTATGGCGTCTCTTCAAGAGGAATTAGCCGAGAAGTTTGATGATTCGGATGTGGCAGTTTGGTATGCGAGTTATGCGGGCACTAAAGAGACGGTGGAGTATGCAAACGCTGCCTTTGCCACTGTGTTTGGTTCTTCTGTTGAAGCCATTTTGGACAATCCTACATATGTTGAGATCAATGAAACTGGAGCAGATATTCGAGAATATAAAATACAAGATGCTGAGGCCATGCGAGTGGGGGTCTTCATCGACAGAAGTGATGGTTCTGGGATTTCGGTAGTTAAAATCAAGTTTGGCGACGGTGTTTTGGGCATATTTGTACCGACAATACTCACGACTGATAAGTCGAGCTATGGTGGCTTGGAGCCTGAGCTGGTCAAAGCCCTTGAGCTGGCAGCTCCAGAATTTCTGGAAAGTGGATTAATAGATGCCTTGATGCGGCCCATTGTTGAGTACTCACCAACAGATGAAGACCTCACCTCTGGTCGTGTAGCTGAGATTCTAGCTGAAAGGCTAGAGGAATCTTTGGAGCGGGGTGAGCAATTGATTTTAAATACCCCATATCTTGATTATGAAATCCTCGAGCAATATGGGGATAATACATTCAGGGCGCAGCGCATTTCGCCGGATGCGATTGGCATTAATGAAAATACTATACTTAAGGTATTGGATGAACCGGATACTTGGGAGCAAAAATTCACAACGTTTAAGCAGTTGAAAGAGGCGAGGCAATTGGCCTTTGAACGCCATGATCAGACGGCATTGAGAATGCTACCAGAATTCATCCACTTGAATCGTGAATTCGGTTTGGCAGAAACAGTGTTTATCGATGGTACGCGCCTAGATAAGCTCGAAGGCCTCGTTGAAACGCATGAAGAAGATTACGGTATTGAAATTGATGAAGAGAGACTGAAGTTCCAATACGTATTTCAATTTGCCGCTGATTTGGCCTATATGCATCAAACCTACAAATTGTTTCACAATGATATCTCTGAGAGCAATATCATGATTGGAAAGAATCACGAATTGCGTTTAATCGATTTTGACGAGGCGCGCATTTATACCGACAGCAAAGAGCGGCTTGTCAAAATGCGAAATGTTGGAAAGTATTGGGACATAGTCCAAGTGGCGACGCTAATCGCTCAGCTTTATTCAAGATCATATGAACCTGAGTTTGAAACCAGACTTAAACAGCCTGGACAAGAGATAGATATAGCCGAATATATTGCGTCAAGGGAACATGTCGACAAGCGTTTTGACGAGGGCAAGGTTCCACCAACCTTTCTAGAAGCCCTGTTAAAAGCAACCCTACAACACCCCACAGAACACTACGAATCCCTAGGCCAATTCGTCACCGACCTCCAAAAAGCCCTCCTCAAGAAATACCCACGCGGATCTTTGGGCAGCGCTGGCCGCATGGCTCCTTTAAGGGATCGGGATACATCGGATGATGCGCTTGGCCTGCGACGTATTCGTGCTGAACAAAGAAAGACTCGGAATTTATTTAATGTTAATGCACTTATGGGAGGATCACGCGTTATGCGTGAATTCAATATATTGAATCACGAGAGTGACTTGGAGGAATATGCTTATTCGGGCACATGGGACGAAATAGTAGAACAATATCAACAGGACAAACCAAAATTTGTGGACAATAAAAAAATATATATTTCGAGCGAACTTAAAGCTGAAGATCGAGTCCACTCTGTCGTGGCAATTTTGGATTCCGTGAGTATGGCAGATGAAGTCACGGCCCTTAGTGTATTGAGAGGGATTTATAACACTAGCAGCCCCGCTGACTTTCAAATGCATATTATTCAAGATCAGGGCATTCGTAATATACATTTTAAGATGATCCAGTTTGGACAATCGACAGACACTAAGCCGTTACTCGGAAAGAGCTTGATGCGTTCGGTTTTTTTGAATATGCACGATATTATCAAAACTGCTTTTGGACGTGAGGCGGGTCGATGGACTATGAGCGGAGTGGTTCACAATCCCAAAGTTCAGGCCTTTTTTGAAGAATTTCCAAGAACAAATGATGCGTCCAGCGATGTAACTCAAGTGATTCAACGCTACGAACCTGAATTCAGAGAAGATGGTCCCGTCGCCTGGCTGGGCTATATCGGCGAATCACCCGGCGGCTCTCAAGCCCCCACGCCCACCGCACCACGCATGACACCTATCGACATGGCATGGCTTGATGATGGGGGCATGAGGGAAAAAATAGCTGAAATCAGAAAGACTTCTAAAGAGATCTTCGGAGGGGATTGGAGCAAGGCGGGGGCGTATTTAAAAGGTGGGAGAGCTCCGGTTGGTGGGTTTGCAGCGAAGGAATTATTGCTTTTTTATATTATAGCAAGTGAGGACTTGTTGAATACTGGTTTTAACTCTAGAGATTTTCAAGTTAATGGCGTGCCGGTGATTGATTTGATGGGTCGAAATATAGAGGTTATTTTAACTCAGTTAGTTCCTCAGGCAAGGCGGATTCCAAATAAAGAGACGAGTCAATTTAGAACTTTTCAATTGAGGTCAAATGGCTTAGAATTTGCCACAGACGCACTTAAGCGTTATGAACAATCATTGGGGGAATCCGTATTTGCTGGTGATCCTGTACTGTCCATAGCGGAGGCTATTAAAGATTTGTTTGGGCTGACTCAGTCTACGAATATAAGATTCCTCAAGCCTATGTTGAATGATGGTGAAAGGCTTGATGTCTTGGCCTATGTCATTGCCTTTTATAGGAGACACAAAACCACGCCAACCATAACAGCCATTACACAATACTTTGAAACCTCGATGCGTAAACCTTTGAATGCGGTGAGTAATTTGAGTCGTGACTTAGGATTGGCATTTCCCTCTATAGGAAACGGGTGGCAAGCGGGGCATGGTAATGCGCCTATATTGACTGTGCCCAAAGCGGAAGTCATAGCGATTAGGAGATTCATCTCCGCCAAAGCCATTGCGGGAGCGGAGCCCAAACCCCTATCCACACTTTCCGCCGACCATAAACGGCTCATTGGTGCTTATTATGGATCAAAAATTAATACTAGACCCTATGAAATTATTGTTTATATTCTAAGCTATTATACAGACCATCAAGAAATGCCTTCGCTTACTGAAGTCGCGAAGCATTTAATGTTGCCCGATTCCAGAGATGTCAAGACTAGCTTAGCCGCGATTAATGGGGTTCTGACACAATTAAACGTAGCTCCATTGAAATTGGTTCGCAAAGCTAATAGCTATCAGCAAGATGTTCGTCTGCAAACAATCAGCGCCACCCGACAAAAATTCGAGCCAAAAGCCCGCATGGCAATTATGAATTATGCGGAAATGCTGCCAAAACTGTATTCAAACGATGTTGTTAAGGCGCGGCAATTAGCAGGGTTGTTTGCAGGTGCTCAATGGGAAGGTGGTTCGAATCTTCAAAGGTTGATGAGTCGATCTGGTTTGAAGCTATTGGAGAAAACAGAATTTGGGACGAAGCGGTTTTTTGATCAAAATGGCCGCTGGATTATGACGGTTGATCCGTTTGGCAATAAAATCGATGCATTGGTTTGGGGTGATGACGGTCAATTTATTAAAGCTTGGACGCGTAATGAGAATGGCCAAGGCGTTGTTCTATCTAAGAATCCGGCTAATGGCTTGGCTACCGTGGTGCGTTTAGAAAAATTTGATGGTGACATTTTTAGTTTTAGCCCAGGGATTGATTTTAATAATTTATCAAAAATTCCCTACGCCGTGTTTAATCCAGATATGAATTTATCCGCAAGAACGGTCGATCAGTCTCGTGGCGTGGCGATTTCTGTCTTGCGCTTAATGTCTCATATAGCCAAGGACCAAGGTAATACTCTAGTTTATGAATTTGATGATGAAATCAACTACCCCATACCTTCAGATCGGTTATACGGCTCATTGCTAGAAGTGGCTGATGTACCCACACGTTTTATAAGAGTAGCTCAGACGGCAGGTTTGCGTGATTACGGAGTTGATGAAACACCTGACTACGTCCTCACGCCCGAGCGACGGTCATTCAGGAAATTTCCGCAAGCATTCTTTTGGAATCCCAACCCACCAGAGCGAGCATTTAATCCAACGACTAAAACATTTGTGTCGTATAGAGATGGGCAGGTAGAGCGGGTTTATTATGGCGACGATACATACGTGCACTTCGAGTTCGAAATGGGTAAGCTCCGTGAACGTAATTACTATGTTGAAAAAGAAGGTAATAATACATTCCGACTCAGCGGCAACCTGGATGCCCTAATAGATTGGTATGGTAACTTCATTAAGGACGCGGGTGGCGTTAGCGATGAAAATAACTATGTTAGCCGTATGTCGACGCAATTACTTGAGTCACCCCTACCTTCAAAACGTGCTGAGAAGCTCACCGGTTTAGATGAGACGCATATTGCATTGGCTAGCCCGTATGTGGATAGGATGTCTTATATTGCTAGCAGCTCAGATGCAACGGGCCTAGTCGCTTTCAAAGGCAATCGGATTTTTAACCCTGATGGGAGCGAGAGGGTTGTTAATGCAAGCCGGGCTCGTTTGGAGGAATTGCGACAAAAGAATATGAGACCAAGAGCAGTTGAGTCCAATTTGAGCGCAATTCAATTCAAACGGAAACTGACGCAGTCTATAGCTAATTATTCACTAGGATCCACTTTATTAGATAAATTAATCCAAGTGGTCAATGGACCGTTTGAAATCATTAATGATGTCGAATCTTTTGTGAATGCCTTACCAAGTAATTTGAGCATGCTCTATGCCTTGCAAAAAGACGAGCATTTTTCAGGCGGTCTGATTAACCAAATATTTGTGGGTGGTAAAAAAGAGAGTGAGGCTCTCGATGCATATAAAAAACAATTATTGGCAGGTGATGCGGAAGTGGGCTTCGGAACCTTTGTGGACGGAATCCAAATTATTAGCATGGACGAAGCCCTAGGTTCACTCAAAGGTCAAAAAGCTGTATTTGCCGGCACAGCCAAAGCGTTTGGGCAATATTATTCGCAAGAGAAATTTGGCGATCTAGTTGATCAAGGCCACATAGCCATCACCCCAACACATGCGGCTAGGCCAGGACAAGCCATAGATTCATTGAACCAATTAATATCCGGCGCACTCCTCTCAGCCTGGCAAAGACTGGAACCAGAAGACCGTGTCGCTTATGCCGATGATATGGGCCATTACTTCAGAAATACCTACAATATCCGAAAAAGTCACGAAATCGATGACTTGGCCGAATCTTCCCATGGGCAACTTGAATGGTATGAAGATGTGAGCTTGCCCGTCCTCGGCGAATTCGACTGGACCACCTTCATGCAACTCCAACCCAAGCTTAGACGCGCTACTCAGGCATCTGCTTAGTATAGATTTGAGATTGCGCTAGTAATAAAAGCGGTAATTAAAAAACTCATATGAGGTGCGCACCAGCCTAGCCCAGTATAGTCATGTTCTGGGGGATCCTTACGCCGCTTGCTCCGCGCGTCTCAGGATGACGGGTGTTTTTAAATCTTGTGAATCAATGAACTAATGTTCGTGGCATTAGGGCTGAGTCTGAGATTGCTTCTTCGCTGCTCTGCGCTCATCGCAATGACAAAGTGTTTTGGCATAGTTTGAATGTAGAAAGTTGCGAGAAGGTAGAGGGTGCGATTTCATACTCGCAGAGCATGAAGAGCCGAGAGTATTTATGGGTTAATGCTTGTAGGGCCGTAGGAGGCAGGATGCCGAGTGCCTATAGGGTGAGTGGGCGAGGAATAACGAGCCCGTGCTACGAACGGGCGTGAGTCGGTGAGCGCCCTTTCTTTAATAAATCAGAAAATCAGAGATTTTTACATCAACACCCACTCAGTCCGTATATTCGTATATGTATAGGCATCACATGCCCTTTGAATGAATTCGATTTGTTGAAGACAAATACTGAGAATGTAAAATAAAAAAGGGACGGACCATATTTTGTATTGTTGAACAAAATTGTGTTTACAAAATATGGTGGGCCTCTTAATTTTGCAATCGCAGTATTTGCGAGGCAAAGCGCTTCATAAGAAGGGTATGTGATGTCTAAACTCATGCTATACTATGACGATGATTAATAAAAATGATGTATTAAATATATTGCGACCAATACAAGACCCTGATTTGGGCAAAAGCATAGTTGATTTAGGCTTTGTGACTAATGTTATTATTGATGGATCGAGCGTAGAAGTTGAATTGACTTTGACAACACCAGCTTGCCCAGTTAAAGATGATTTTAAACGCCAAGCTGAAGAGTTGATTATGACTTTGAATGGTGTTGAAAATGCTAGCTGCCAGTTTTCATCCAAAACCCCCGCAACTCAACAACGCCCAGCGACTCCCGGTAAACAAAAACTTGCCGGCGTGGATCGTGTTATTGCGATTGGTAGTGGAAAAGGTGGCGTAGGCAAGTCAACCATCGCGGTTAATGTCGCTTGTGCCTTAAGCCAAATGGGAGTTAAGGTTGGTTTATTGGACGGCGATATTTATGGACCAAGCATTCCTTTGTTGATGCAAACTGACCAAGAGCCACGTAGTGAAGGTAACCGTATGATTCCGGGTATGGCGCATGGAATACCAATCATCTCTATGGGGTTCATGGCTCAAGGGGATGAGCCTTTGATATGGAGAGGCCCAATGGCGCATAAGGCTATTTCGCAATGTCTCTTTGATGTTGATTGGGGTCAATTGGACTATCTTATAGTAGATTTGCCTCCGGGTACGGGCGATATTCATTTAACGCTTTCGCAGACAGTTGATCTAGACGGCATAGCTATTGTTTCGACTCCTCAAGATCTTGGTTTGACCATATCACGTAAGACTTTGCAAATGTTTCGTAAGACGAATGTGCCAGTATTGGGCATAATGGAAAATATGAGCGCATTCAATTGCTCCAACTGTGGTTCGGAAGAGCATTTATTTGGTAAGGACATTGTCCGAAAATCAGCTGAAGAATTGAAGATCCCTTTTTTGGGTGAGATACCATTTGATTTGACGGTAAGTCAAACCAAACTTGGGCAGAAACCCGTTGTTTTGAGAGATGCCAAATCGCCAGCTAGTCAAGCCATAACGCGTGTGACAGAGCAACTCGTTCGTGAGTTAAGCATTATTAATAATAGTCAACAAATCGGGGTATAAAATGAAAAGACATAGATGTAGATATAGACATCTTAGCTTGGTATTTGTTTTGCTAATGATTATTGGCCACACTCATATGGCTAGCGCTATGAGTTCTGATAGCGAGGGTGGTGTAACTCAAATTCAAAGTCAAACTGAACCCAGGGTTACGGGGGATTTGTCATCGATTCGTCCAGACAAGGCGTTTAGTCCTCTTGCTGAATTAAGGGTGAGCCAACGTGATGTGGCTGTGATTAGTAGGCGAATCGGTTTTTTTGGAGTTAAGGAGAGTGTGAACTCTCAGTACACGTCCGAACCTATTATGATTAGGAGCAAAGCAGATTACGCTGCCCAAGAGAAAAGAGCTAGGGAAATGGCTCGATTAATAGAAGTTGATCGAGCAAAAGCAATTGAGCTAGCTAAACTAGTTCAAGAGGCTAAATTAGCAAAAGATTCGGAAAAAGCTAAAAGAGATGAGTTGGCTCAATTAGTTCAAAACGCGCGACGAGTTAAGACTGAGAAAAAAGCTGAAGAACTAAGATTGAGAGATGCAGCTAAAAAAGCCAAAGCTGACGAAAAAGCAAAGCGTGTCGAAGCGGCTAGGGTTGAGCGCGAAGCAAAAAATGCGCAAAAGGCTAAAGCCACAGAAGCAGCGAGAGTGAAGCGCGAAATTGAAAAAGTACAGCGAGCAAAAGAAGTTAAAGAAGCCAAAATTAAACGCGAAGCCGAAAAAGCTAAGCGTCTAGAAGAAGCAAAGATTAAACGCCAAGCCGAAGACGCGCAAAAAGCTAAAGCTGCAGAAGCAGCACGGGTGAATCGAGAAACTGAAAAAGGCGAGCGAGCTAAAGAAGCCAAAGAAGTCAAAGAAGCCAAAATCAAACGCGAAGCCGAAAAAGCTAAACGTGTTGAAGCAGCCAAAATCAAACGCGAAGCTGAAGACGCACGAAAAGCCAAAGTGGCAGAGGCGGCGCGAGTGAAGCGCGAAGCCGAAAAAGCCCAGCGAGCCAAAGAAGCCCAGGAAGCAAAAATTATTCGCGAAGCCGAGAAAGCCAAGCAAGCTAAGGCAGCGGAGCAAACTAGAATTAAGCGCGAGCGTGAAAAAGCTAAACGAATCGAAGAAGCTAGAGTTGAGCGCGAAGCCGAAAAGGTACGCAAGGCTAAAGCAGCAGAAGTTACGCGGGTGAAGAGAGAAGCTGAAAAAGCCAAGCGCGCTAAGGAAGCTGAACAAGCTAGAATTAAACGCGAAGCCGAAAAGGCGCAAAAAGCTAAAGCCGCAGAAGCTGCTC
>JBLINS010000064.1:0-11892 GCA_047639455.1 Candidatus Omnitrophota bacterium | reverse complement strand
GAGGAGCGTAGGCAACAAAATAGGATGAAACGGGATGAATAGTAGTGAAGAAGAAATGAAATATAGGTTTATGGATGATGCGCTGAGGCAGGCTGAGCGTGCTTTGGAACATGATGAAGTGCCTGTAGGTTGTGTGATTGTCTATAAGAATAAAGTTATTGCCAAGGCCTATAATCAAACCAATACCCTCAAAGACCCAACAGCGCATGCTGAAATCATTGCTATCACTCAAGCGGCGGCTTATTTTGAGCATGAACGCCTTTTGGAAACAGAATTGTATAGTACAGTCGAGCCTTGCGTGATGTGTTTAGGCGCTATTATCCAAGCTCGCATTCCCAAAGTATTTTTTGGTGCTCCCAATGAAAAATATGGTGCTTGCGGCTCTGTGGTCGACATTATGAAAGAAGGTCGGTGGAATCATCATACCGTAATAGAAAAAGGTCTTGAATTGGAGCGCTGCCGGGGGCTCATGCAAGCCTTCTTCCAAGCCAAACGCGCCAAACTCCAATAAAAACCCTCGCTAGCTTCGTTGCAGCGTAAAAATTATTCAGTTGCGTACGATTTGTACGCGCCTTCACAATTTTTGCACGGCGCCTCACTAGCAAGGGTTTTTATAAAAAAGACCCTCGCTAGCTTCGTTGCAGCGCAAAAATTATTCAGTTGCGTACGATTTGTACGCGCCTTCGGGATTTTGGCCTTGCGCCTCACTAGCGAGGGTTTTTATAAGAAAGATCGCATTATGAGCTATAAAACTGGTATTTATAACGCATAATTGGATCTTATTTGAGTTATAAATTTGAATCATAATCTAGACCTTGTAAGTTGAGAGGCTTACTGGGTATAATGCGGACTCAAAATTTGAATATTCTTGGAAAGGTGGCTCCTGCCTGCCGGCAGGCAGGGAGTGGTTGAAAGCGCGCCCCTGCTTGGGGTGTAGCGTGACTTGTTACACCTTCTGAGAAGCTGAATTGAGATTGATGTAGTGATAAATTTGAATATTCTTGGAAAGGTGGCTGAGTGGTTGAAAGCGCGCCCCTGCTAAGGGTGTAGAGGGGAAACCTTCTCGAGGGTTCGAATCCCTCCCTTTCCGTTTTTTTAAACACAAATGCCCGCTAGCTTCGTTGCAGCACAAAAATTGCTCAGTCATGTACCACATGTACATTCCTTCGCAATTTTTGCACTGCGCCTCGCTAGCGGGCATTTGTGTTTAAAAAAATTATAAGGAGTTTTATGGTGGTCTTCGACCACCATGAGGCTTATGCTGACCTTCGGTAATCATTGGCTTCACCTGCGGTGGTAGTTGGGCTGTTCTGAGGCTTATGCTGACCTTCGGTAATCATTGGCTTCACCTGCGGTGGTAGTTGGGCTGTTCTGAGGCTTATGCTGACCTTCGGTAATCATTGGCTTCACCTGCGGTGGTAGTTGGGCTGTTCTGACGCTTATGCTGACCTTCGGTAATCATTGGCTTCACCTGCGGTGGTAGTTGGGCTGTTCTGAGGCTTATGCTGACCTTCGGTAATCATTGGCTTCACCTGCGGTGGTAGTTGGGCTGTTCTGAGGCTTATGCTGACCTTCGGCCATCATGGGGTGCGCTCTCGTCATCCTGAGTCTCGCGTTTTTTGCGAGGCGTGAGGATCCCACAGAAATGACTTAACCTTTTCAATTTAAATGACTTATGGTTGATTTTGGGAGTATTGTGGTGATCTTCGACCATCATTGGAGGGGCGGTTTATGTTAAGTCTATTGAATTGAAGTGGTTATGTGTGGATTTGGGGAGTTTTATGGTGACCTGCGGTCCCCATGGTGTGGAATTATTTAGTTATAAATAATTATGATATTATTCTAATAGATTTGATTAGAATTGAATAAGTTGAAAAGATTGAATATTTGGACGCTTTTGGGTATACTTTGTATATAAGTTGGTTAAGATCGTTATTATATGCGGCGTTACGTTTGACATATATGATGTAGTTAATTCAATATGTTATGGAATGCTGTATTTGTTTATGTAACTTATTAAGTATATTAAATAATTAAAATTATATACTGAGGATAACTTGTGAGATTTAATATTTAAACCGAATTAATTAAACTAAATGAATAAGACAATTACTTTATATTCAGCTAATTTTAAAAAACTCGTTAGGGTAGTATCTGTAATTACTATCTTTAGTTTTGTATTGCAAGACCTTGGACTCGCTACCGGCGGCACCGCATTAAACTGGCCGAATTCAATTTCCAAAAATAATACAGCCCTCACCGCCCATCTCATTAATGATATTGAAATACCATATGATTTAGGCACTCGCCACTCCATGCAAAGCTATGCTACGGAAAAAATAGTTATTAATATTCAAGACGCACATTCGAGTATTGATGCACAAAAGAGTTTAGCCAAATTATTAGAGAACTTAGTTGCCAAATATGATTTGAGTTTGATTGGCGTAGAGGGTGATGAGGGCATTGTCGACTCTTCACTTGTGTCTTCATTCCCCAAGCAAGCCGTACGTAAAGAGGTGGCTAATAAATTACTCCTCGACACCAAGATTAGCGCCGCTGAATTCTACCAAATCGCTAGTAATCCAAAGAATATCGAAATATTTGGTACCGAAGATTTGGATTTGTATGCCGACAATATAAATAGCTATAAACAATTATTAGATGAGCAAACCGTTATTGCACATGAATTAAATTCCATTGCTAAAGTCATTAGAAATTTGGAAACCAAAGTTTTTGACACTCAATATCAAAAAATGAGTTTAATGCAAAACCAATACGAATCTGGAGACTTGGAATTCAAAGATTATTGGCAGCATCTCAATGAATTAACCCAAAAATATAATATTGAATATGACGATTTAAAGAATTTGGGTAAGTTGATTGAGGTATCTGATTTAGAGAGCAATATTAACTTTGATTCTGCTAATCGCCAAAGAGATCAATTGGTTGAAGATCTCAAGAAGAAGTTGAATAAAGATGCTATTAAGACATTAGTGGCCAAGGCAGTCGAATATAAGCTAGGCAAATTAACACCAGGAAATTTTCATATTTACTTGACTGGTTTGGCTAGAGAATTTAATTTGGCTGCCAAAAATTATCAAGACTTTGTCAATTATGCCAATTACGCTATTTACTATGAAGAAATAGATTTAATTGCTTTATTAAGCGAGATTAGCTCACTTGAAGTAGAGATTAGAGAAGCTTTGCTGCAAACTAATGATCAAATCAAACTTAATCAATTGAAGCATACCATTAAGGTTTTGTCGCGTTTTCTTGAAGCTAAGCTTAATAGTGATGATGATGCGTATTACCAAGCTAATAAATCCGAATTTCAAATTCAAAAAATTCAAAGTGCTTTGGACACCTTTGTAGGCCAATACAATATATCGGATAGAGGTGCGATTAATTGGACGCTACTCAAATCTGCCATTCCCTATGCCGACAAGTTTTATGAGCAAGTGCATGCACGCAATGATGCTTTATTATCCAATTTGCAAACTCGCATGCGCACTAAGGGTGTGCAAATCGCAGCCTTAGTTTCCGGTGGATTTCACTCCGAGGGTCTCTCCAGTTTAATGCAGCAGAATCGCATATCACATATGGTAGTTATGCCCAAGTTTGATAATAAAGAAGGCGAACGCCCTTATGTCACCGTCATCACTCAAAAAGGATCTTATTTAGATGCGTCGATACGGCGTGATGCGCAAAAGGAAGCAATAGCTTTAACTCTAGCATCGGCTGTCAATAATGGCATGCGTTTCAATGAAGCTAAGCGCATGTATTTTGAAGCCTATCGCACAAGTTTAGAGGATGGCGGCCAACCCATTGATTTGGTTTATGACCCTGAATTCGCTCCTAAATCAGAAGAAAATACTCAATACCAATTCAAATTTTCTAAAGGCAAAGCACCTGAGATTATGACTAAACAAGTCTTAGCCTCAGGATTAAAAAATATCAAACCTCTTCAATCAACTAGTCAAATTAATAAGCGAGACATAGACTACTCAGCGATTATGGAACAGGCTGCAAATGTTTTCAAGAACCAAAACATAACACCACACTTAAGAAACAATTGGCAAAATGAATGGAATAAACATTGGAAGCGCGCCTTACGTAAAAAAGGTATACACACATTCGCCACATTACCTAAAGATATACAAAAGCAATTAAATGCTTTGGCTGAACAAGCTGAAGTAGACGTATATACATATTTAAAATCCCAACCCGAATTTGTAGGCACGCATACGGTTATGCCTGGTAGGGCTTTGAGAAATGCATTGAGCCCAATTGAAGCATTAACCTTTATGAACGCAGCAACTTTTAGCCGTATGGGTCCACGCGTGATCGCCATAACCTTTCCTAGTCGACTCTCTGCCCAATCAAGAATGACTCAAACCAAGATTGAAAAAACAGAAGACCAACCATTCAAATATAGAAGAGCAGCGCTGCTCGAATGGCTTAAGGCCGAAGATAAACTTAAAACTCAAAAAGAAGCATTAGCGCATTTAATGAGTTTAGAGAACCCCGCTTTGGGGATCTTGAATAAAGGCAAGGTTGTTGGAGATTTTAAATTTTTAATTTCGGGGGACTTGGTATATAAAGAGGCACTTCCAATAGAAGGTAAAGCGAGCGATACAATTTATTATTACTATTCTAAATCCCAAAGAGCAAGTGACGAGCTCAAGATTGCGCTAAAACAAGGATTAACGTTTAGTCAAATAGATTTAAGCGGTCCAGTTTCGGAATCGATTATTGAGCAAGCGGTTCCGCAACCGATTAGCGATAGCGTTGAAAATGTGGGCCTAGATGAAATGGCAGCTAGCCTAGCCTTATTAGGAGCGCAACCAACTTCTATTGCTGAAGTAGACGCTGAAGAAAAGTCTGGCATTACTGAAGATCCAAACCTATTGGCATTATTCAAACGTAGTGCGCAAGCAAACCGTTTTAGTCGGAGCACAGCGCGGTATAAATGGGATATGGCGCGCTCTATAATCGTATCGGCAACTTTATTTGCAACTTTATTTTTTATGTCACCGTTTCTAACTTCTTTCTTTCCTGATTCTCAAGCCCCTAAGCCTATTGAATTAACTTGGCAAGCTCCCAGTGACGTTGAAGACTTGGATATCATCACCCCTATAGTTGGAACAATAGTTTCTGAGCCTGCTCTCGAATTAGTGTCATTATCTAACGCGCCCGCATCTGGCCTTATAAAGGAAGCGGCAATTGAGGTATTGGCACCAAAAACTCTTCAAAAGCCTTCATTTGATGATTTATATTCACAAGTATTGGAGTTAGAGAGACTTGTTAAATATCAACGGCAGCAAAGTGACGTGGCGAATCTCCAGAAAACAGAGCGAGAATTGGCGGCACTTAAGCTAAAGGCTATTGAGCCCGCTTGGAATAAAATAAAAAATAATCAAAAGGCTGTACAAACTTTGTCCGCTCTCCACAAAATTTATATAGCAGCTTCTAATTATGAGGATTTGCAATTAGCTCTAACTGATCCTCATCTCGATCTTAATAATGCCAATGGCAAGAAACAGCCCGTAGCATTGTTCTTTGCCGATGGAGCACCCGAGGCTATAGAGATTTTTGATTGGAATGAAGTGCCTGAATCCGCAGCCTTTGTGAGTCTTATCGATTTGAGCCCAACAAAAGTGTATCCTCGGGGAAGTTTGCAATCCAAAGATGCCATTGTTGCAGTGAATGAAGGTGTGTACAAATTACCCAGCAGACTCCCATCGATTGAAGACTTATCTGAGGAGCCATTTATTGCATTCACCTTAGATGCTAATAATCCAAATGAAATAAAAGGTTATCGCGCGTCCGATATTCCAGATGAATACAAAAACATACTTGATTCAATGACGGCCTCAAATCAAGTTGTAATTCCTCTAACCAAAGGAGGTAAGTTTGTCAGGCTCGTCGCCGGCTCTGCTGTCGATGAATTAAACAGACCTCTAGACCCACGCCAGACATGGAGAGACTTCCCAGCAGATTGGCAAGCTGTTCGCAATTCCGAAACAGGCATAAGTCAAATAGAGAACGGTAAAGGTAATCTTGTACTTACGGGTGTTCATGCTAAGAGCTTTGTGAACGTGAAGACATACAATGAAACAACTGGCATGCCATATGATTTTGCTGCACGTATGCCATTAGTGTTACCGACATCCATTACTCCAGACGAGTTGAGTGAATTAGAATCTAAATTACAAATCTCTTTGGGGCAATTTTATCAACAGCCTATATCTGTCGCTTCAGACGATTTGAATGAGTTGAGCCCAGAAGATCGGATTATATACACATTTAATGAGAATTATCTTGCATTAGAGTCTAAGGGAGTTTTGGCAAAAGATTTAGGTTTCGATGATTTAGAAAATACATCCATTGCTTGGGTGGGAGCGTCGCACCAAGCTCAATTTGCGGCCAATTATTTACTCGAACAATTAGGCACTAATCTTCCCCCAGAACTCTTGGGTGAATTGCTTGCTATTGCTTCGGAAACAGAAGTTGTGGAAGAGGGTGCTGATATGCTTATAAAAAGCCCCGAATTTATAAATTTAAGAAACGCATTCGTCGGCAGTCAGCCAAAGAATTTTGAATCTTTGGGACAAGCTGGACTCACATCGCGAATGACATCCAAACTTCCGCCACTATCAATCGGCGAAGCTGAATGGAAGCAAGTTGGTGAATTTGTGCGTGCTTTAACCCGACAGGGCTACCGCGTGCAAATAGATGAGTATTTAGTCCAGGCAATTAATTTGTTATTGGACCCAAATAGAGAAACGCGTGGAATTGAAACTAAGATTGATTTACAGAAGAAATTGCTATTGGCTTCAGATCTTAGAGCAAAGCATGGCTTTGACATAGTCTATGATTCACAGGACACACCTAAATACTTAATTGGTAAGGTGGATGGCGTATTTCCGGGTAACACAACCACACCCGAATTTGAAGAAGCTGCTAATTTTACAAGTTCTATGTTGGACAATTGGTTGAATGTTCAGAGAGCTAGAATTAGCACTCAACTCAATACCATTGAGACATTACTAAATTATTCAATGGATTACGGGAAGTCGGATGCGGTACTCAGTTTATTATCTAAGCAAAACCAAGGGCAGTGGATCAAAAATATTATAAGCAGATTTGACCGTCTATCAAAATGGCAAGTGGCGATGTTTTCTACCATACTGACCTTCATTACCCTGGCGAGTATCGTCGCGCTTACCATTGGCGGGGAGAATCACGAATTGAGCCAATCTGTTGAAAAAAGCAATCGGCAAGTAACTATTGCGCACAAACTTCTTCAAGCGTCTCTCATGAATCAATTAGCTTCGAGTCAGGCGAGATATGATGCGTCGCAAGACAAAGTGAATATTCTGGAGGAGGAGTATAGAGCGGCACTTCAACGTGAGTCTCAGTCTCAGGCTACATTGGCAGAAATAAAGCAGGAGCAACAAGAGCTCACACAAAATAGTCAAAAGCTTCAAGTATCTCAAAAAGATGCTGAATCTAAATTAGGTCGAGCTGAATTAAAGCTGAAGGATGCACAAAGTGAATTGGAGCGATTGCAATCAGACGATAAAGCTGGCTTAGATACTCAGGCCGATGACACTGACATAGCAACACTTCAAGCCGAATTAAAGAATTTGAGATCTAACCTCGATACATTGGAAGCTCTTGATGTGGCCGTTAAGGCGCAAGTAAAAGTTTTGTGGGCAAGTATCAATGAACATTTGAAAAAAAGAAATCCCAAATTAGGAAAATATGAGAATGCCGCGGATATAAAAGAACACAATCGCCTTATTGATCAGTTTCTCCTTATAGCGCGAACCAAGAACGCGACGGGTGATATGGGTATGGGTTCATACACCCGTTTAAACGAGTCTCAAGCCACCCCATTCACTGCAGAGTCAATGGCGGCCTATATTAACAATCCAGATACTGGCTATAAGACGCTTGATCCTGGAATTGTATCAATTGCCTTGGCAAAAGAATTGATTAATGAGCGTATTGCCGTAGCGAGAAATAAGCTAACCGAATTGGATACTAGACGCTCTGCGTTGACGCAGAGTATTCGAACTGCTACTCAACAAGTCATCAGCTCCCGCGCTGAGTATCAAGCCGCTCAATTAGCGGTGGATCAGATTCGAACGACCATTGTTGATATGGGTATTGTAGGCGAGGGCATGCGCGTTGAAGAGTTAGAGGCTAAGGAGTTTAATTTTGAGCTTGCGAACCAAGTAAAGGTGGCATTAGGCAAATTAGAGACGGGACAAAAGGAATTGGATCAGTCGGAGAGTGAATTAAAAGCTATTCCTTCATATAACAATATAGGCGCACGATTGTCCCTTCTTCCCGCATCTAAACTAGCGCAACAACGAAGAGGCATGCAAGCTTGGTTGTCCATTGCATTTGAAGCGCATCAAGTTCAGAGAGACTCATTTAGTAAACATCTTGAATGGGCCGGTTATCCCGAATTACACCCGGAGGCCAATCAATTCGCTTTTTTATTGAACGAGGAATTGGTTGGGGAGCTTAATCGATATTTGGATTTTAACAAAGCAAAGGCTCTGAGTTTGGCAGAAGCCACTGAGCTTATTAACGCTTTAATCCAATCAGGCGATATTAATCTGGATCAAACGGTAATTGATGGCCAAATTTATTATCATGACCCAACCCATTTAGGCGGTCTTGAGTCTAATCATAATGTTTTGATCGATTCAGCTAAAGCCAAGACTGCTGATGTGAAACAAGCTTTGCTAAATTCTAGAAGACCTATCGATCAAAACTTTTTTGCCAGCCTAAAAGCTATTCTAAAAAGTACATTCACCCCTATGAAAGTGCGCGAAGCTCAAGAAAATCGCTTGAGAGACGCCATAGAATCTCAATTTGAATATGGCTTACAAAGTAAAGAAGCTAGGCAAAATTTAATGTATCGTAAGCAGGAGGGGCTTACGCCAATAGCCGCTGTGAAGCAGCGGTGGGATTATATAGAGGAAAGGATAACCCAAGGAAATGTAGTTACTGCTAGAACATTAGCTTTGGCTTTAGAGCGTCGATTTCCTAACTTGAACATTAAGAAAGCTGAAGGAGAAGCTGATGTATATCTAGGCTTAGCCAATGAATCAGAAGAGACACGTAAAAAATATTTTGAACTTTTGGCTAATAAAACTAATGCTGACTTGAGGGCTATGCGAAAGACCTATTCTGCCAAAGGAATGCATAAAGAATCTTTTATTGGGCCAAAGATAGGCTGGTTTAAAATAAAAGGTCAATTTTATTATTTCAAATCAAGGGAGGACTATGTTACCAATGCATTAGCTAATAGTGATTCTAGCTTTGCTATCAGGTCTATCAAAGAATCCTTCACCAAATTAGACCTAGAACCAAAGAGCCAAACACAGGTCAAAAAATGGTTTGCCTCTAGAGTTAAATCCAAATCTTTTAATGATTCAATTGAGCGTGCCCGTGGTTTGCAGTCGGATTTAAGAAGACTGAGGAGCTTAATAGATAAATTAGACCCTACAATCACAGTTATTGATGAAGCGCTATTGGTATCCGAGCTAAAAGCCTCCCCAATTGACATTAGAATACCCAAGCCTTTACTTCAAGAATTGGGACGCATTGCTAGCCGTTCACAAGCATTGGATTTACTGAATGGATTGGATACAGTCACATTAGATTATATCCGCGCCTTAATAGAGCCGATTCAGTCTATTTTAGCACCGAGTGTAGAGGCTTATGCGTGGATGCATCAGTCAAGTGTTTTGGAGGCTGTTGATAGCGATTTACTAATTGAAGATAAAAAAAATAGGAAAAAATTTGCGAGTGATTTGATAGATCATATCAAAGCCTTTGATATATTTGAAGATTACTCCACCAATAATAAGCTCAGCCCGCAAGACAAAGTAAAGAAATATGCTGAAGAATTTAATGATAAAAATGGAATACCTGTATCTGATGAAGTGCGAAAAAAAATAATGGCGAGACCGGATGTCCAATTCGTTATGAATCAAAAGATAAAGCAAGAGTCCTCCGCGTTAGAATATACAAAGATGGCTGACAGTGGAGAATCCTTATCAGGAATTGATGAGGCTTATACAAAACACATAAGTAGCTATATGCCCTCGAACCTTGTGGAATATATTGAATCTTTATTGAGTCGGTATAGATTAAACCAAAATGAAGCTGGTATGGACCTTCTCAATAAAGAGGTTAAGGCTTATTTGGCTAATGATCAATGGGATGATGCCTTCGCGAATGAAGTTTATGGCTATGTGAAATTATTTTCACGCGATTCAAACCTATCTCGACGTGATATTAAAGCAAAGCTCAGTGCATCCCTCAGGCTTGTACAAGGCAAATACAAAAATGAATTCGATGCTCGACCCGCAATTGCACAAGCCCAAGCTAAACTAGCCAATCGATCCATAACCCAAGACCAAATCAATAGCGCTTTTTCCGAAGGGACGGTATTGGATGGGATAAACGGTAATATCAAGTCTGCACCAGTGAAACCCAGCGTAGAATTATCTACAGACAAACCCGCCAAGCGAAAAGGGTCTAAACCACCAATTTCATCCATAGCTCCAGAGGTAAGGCGGGAGGGCCCCGCATTGAAACGGCAGGCTCCAGCGGAAAAACGAGAGGTCACAACAAGACGTGCGGCCTTAATTACGGAAGCACTTGAAGTGCGTCAATTGATGACTTCTTTAGCCGCCGCGGTAGATGTTGAGGACATAGGCGCTCCACATCAAGATCAGTCAGATTCTATAGTGGCATTCATAAAACCTAATGTGGTGCAATCTATTATTGATGACGCATCTAATAATGTAACCGCGGATGATGTTCTGCGATTTAGCATTCGTAATGCGGATGGTAGCATTAATAGACCTGTTGGGTCGAGACCACTTTCATCTTTGCAAACTCAGGAGAGGCGTGTATCTATACCCTTAAACTTAACAGATGAATTAAACACATTGGACGAACCTAATAAGCGTGATTTATTCATTACAGTAGAGATTGTTGACCAATTCTCGGGTGTTCTTAAAGCAGGACCAGTCACGGTTAAGAGCGAAATTAATGTGACTACGACGAATGCAACTCTACCAGGTGTCGAAATATTTGGTGATATTTATACAGAAGTGCGCCATGACACGAGCGATCAATTCCACATCCTCATCAATACCGAGACTACGCCAGAGATTTTAGAGGATATTTTGGCACATATTAATACGGAAGCTCCATCGGTAGATTTGAATGCTGTTGCGGATGATTTTTTCTTCAGGTTTTATGTGACTGTGGACGGAGGCACTGACACTATAGGTAATGATGAAGTGGTGTCATTGACTAGATTAATTCAACTTCAAGAAAGCGGCGTTGATTCCGCTTTTGTTGGTTTGCAGGATTTGCCGCTTGGCTTTTCTGCCTTAGACGTTTATGTGCAATTGGTTGGAACGGGTCTTAAAGGCACTGGTACAAGGTTTCAAATTGCAGATAACATTATTGTCAATACAAGGGACGCATCCATTCAGCCATTACCTGATGCTACAGCGACCTATAGGATTGCACAATCGCCTGAGGGCTCTAGTCGAGTTATTTTTACAGTGAATGTAGAAGACATTTCATTATTTGTCGAAAATGCAGATAATTTGCCGCTTACGGCAGATAATCCACTGGTTCGTTTTGTGGTGACTGAGTACGATGATGGGACGGTGATTACTCAACCGAATATTGAAATTGGAACATTACCCATTTCTGTCGTTGATACAAGATCAGATGGTGTGTTGCCCGTCAAATTAACGTCCACAGGTGCTGCAATAGGCGCCAATCAAAATAATAGTCCACATAATATATTCACCAGTTTTCCTGAACAAGTTGGTTTGGAGC
>JBLINS010000063.1:0-11943 GCA_047639455.1 Candidatus Omnitrophota bacterium | reverse complement strand
CAAAACACCATGTTGAATATACGCGGCAATTGCTATTAAGCCAGCCAGCCAAATCAAACGGACGGTTCTGCGTTTAATGATTAACGCCTTCATAAATTGCTCATTTTACTCACGTAGGCTGTATCACTAAATCCCGTTATTGCGAGGAATGGGGATACATAAAAAACCTATGCTACAAATAAATTGAGTTAGGGAAGTGCGCGTCATCCTGAACCCGACGTTTTTTGTCGGGTGGTGAGTGGGCGATGAATAAAGAGCCCATGCTACGAACGGGCCGATTTGTGAGGCCCTTATAGATCTCACAGCAAAAGACTTTTCGTTGCTACGCACGGATCCTGCTGCGCGGTTTCATTGCTGCGCATGGATCCTGCTGCGCGGTTTCATTGTTACACATGGATCCTGCTGCGCGGCTTTTGGTAGATCTCTGCCTGCCGGCAGGTGGGATTACGTCGAAACATATAATTTATTAGTTTCTCCTCATGATGACAATCTTGAGATCGCTCGCCACTCTAGCGGAAAAATAAACGCAAC
Source organism: Candidatus Omnitrophota bacterium (assembly GCA_047639455.1). Taxonomy (GTDB): domain Bacteria; phylum Omnitrophota; class Gorgyraeia; order 2-02-FULL-51-18; family JAGOUK01; genus JBLINS01. The sequence continues at coordinate 11,412 of JBLINS010000063.1, read as the reverse complement.
GCCACACGTCGACACCAGCTACTCTTTATTTTTTTCGTAGTATTCTTCCAAGAATTCACGGACTTGCTCAAGAGCTTCGCCGCGGTGACTAATAGCATTCTTTTTAACTGAAGACATTTGACCAAAAGTCACATGTTCTCCCTCAGGTATAAATATAGGATCAAACCCAAAGCCCCGATCACCCAAAGCTTCTTCAGCTATCATTCCGTCACATATGCCTTCTATAATCTTAATCTTTTTGCCATTACGATAAAGAGCTATTGTGCAATTAAAATGAGCCTTACGATCTTCTTCAGGCTTTCTGAACATCAAGCGCAATAACTTACGACTATTATCATGGTACGTGCAGTCAGGTCCTGCAAAACGAGCCGACATAATGCCAGGTCTGCCATTAAGAACGTCTACACAAAGTCCTGAATCATCTCCAAGTGTCAGCCAATCGGATAGCTTGGAATAAGCTTCAGCTTTTTTACACGCATTCTCAACAAAGTTTTTGCCATTCTCAACAACTTTTGGCACCGGACCTAATTCATCAATAGAAACAATATTAACTTTTAAACCGCTTAATAATTTCTTAATTTCACGGCATTTATCTTTATTGGCTGTGCCAACTACTAATGTGCGAAAACTCATTTGATTTTTAGTACCTTTTTTTGTGCTGCAATCAACTGCTTTATGCCCAACTTGCCTAGGCTTAACAATTGATTCATTGTCTTTTCGTCAAAGGGTTCTTTTTCGGCTGTACCTTGTATTTCTACAAAGCGACCATCACCCGTCATAATGACATTCATATCAACATCGGCATTACTATCTTCTTCATAACATAAATCAAGCATAGGCTTACCTTCTACAACGCCCACACTAACGGCTCCAACAAAGTCTCTTAATGGCCACGCATCAATTAATTTCTTTTTCTTCAAACCCAAACATGCTTTATGTAAGGCGATATAAGCACCTGTTATAGCCGCACATCTTGTACCGCCATCACCTTGCAATACATCGCAGTCTAACCATATAGTTCGTTCACCCAATGCCTTCATATCAACAATGCTACGCAGGGCGCGACCAATTAAACGTTGGATTTCTAAACTCCTTGCATTAGCTTTACCTCTGGATCCATCGCGAGGAATTCTTTGATTGCAAGACATTGGCAGCATGGCATATTCAGCCGTTACCCAGCCTTTACCTTTGCCCTTTAAGAATCTAGGCACACTTTCATCTATAGATGCAGTGCATAAAACTTCTGTATTACCCGCCGTGATTAAACACGAACCTTCAGCATGTCGGCTTACGCCTAATTTCAGCTTTAGTTTACGCAATTCATTCAGCTCGCGTTTATCAATACGCTTCATCGAATACCCCAAACTTTGTGCATTTGCGGGATAATGCGAACATCCCTTAAATGCATAGACGCTAATTTAAAATACTGATCTTCAATCCGTTTCATGGCAGCCTTGTTTGGCCCGCCTGATTCACTTACGGGTTGAAGTATAAATGGTATTTTTGAATCAATGCTTTTGACCAATTCTATACACTGCAAAATCTCTTCATCTAATATCTTTTCAGTCACAACTAATTTAGTGAACACGTCCATCGATGCAACATGCGCAACTTTCAAAAACTCGGCTTGTTCTAACCAAAAAGCTCTATCTCCCGTTGAAGAAGGTGGCTTTAAATCCATGGACACAATGTCCACTAATCCAATATGCTTTTTTAATAATTGTGGCAATGTGCCATTAGTTTCTAAATAAGTTTTAAAACCACGTTCCTTTAGCTCTGGCAATAATGCTTCCAAAAAATTGGAATAAAATAAAGGCTCACCACCAGTTAAACTAATCGAATGGTGTTCACCTTCTTGCGTTTCTAAATCTTGCACTTGCTCTAATACCGATTCGAGTGAAAGTGTTTCAAAAGCCCCTTTTTGCATTTTGGGCAATTCATCGCAATATGTGCAATGCATATTACAAAGCCCAAAGCGGACAAAAATCTGCTTTTTTCCTAAGTACACACCCTCGCCTTGTATGGAAGAAAATATCTCACTAATCTCAGTTGAGATATCTTGCGCTACATTCATCAATATATATTGTCCTATTAATTAAATTATAGTTATCCTAAATTATCCGTATGCAACACTAAGCAGAATAACGCTCAAAGCGCGCTTCATCGACATATTTGACGACTTTAGCTGGCGCCCCCAAAAATCTGGCGCTCATTTTCTGGAAGTGTGAGGGTGCATCGGAGACATAGTATTGTACCTCATTATGCTCTTTTCTTCCTCTATTAAGGTGGGGTGTGGCAGAAAGGTGCTCTGAGACCGTTAAGGCTGTTTCTTCGGCTGGATTAATCAGCTGAACTTGAGGTCCAAGAATACCCTGAATTATGGGAGAAAGTACGGGATAATGCGTGCAACCCAGGATTAAAGTGTCTATCTTGCTGTCTTTAAAAGGCTTAAGGTATTCTAAGGCTATTTTTTGAACCACCTCACCCTCAAGCCAGCCCTCTTCTATTAAAGGTACAAACAATGGGCAGGCAATGCCTAATACTTCGATATCAGGGTTATTCTGGTGAATGGCAGCTTCATAAGCGCGGCTCTCTATAGTCGATTTGGTGCCAATAACTCCAATTTTGCTTTTTTTGCTCGATTCAACAGCTTTTTTAGCACCCGGATCAACCACACCAAATATAGGTAAGTCAAATAATTGACGCATTCTGTCCAAAGCCAAACTCGAAGCTGTATGACACCCAATCACGATCATGTCTACGTCTAATGTTAGCAAAAAACGTATATTCTCTTCTGAGAATTGAATAATCGTGGCTTGGGACTTCGTTCCATACGGCACTCTTGCTGTATCCCCAAAATAAGTCAAAGACGGGTCGGGCAATCGCTCCAACAAAGCTTTAACAACGGTTAAGCCACCCAAGCCTGAATCAAATACACCTATACGCTTTTGCATAAACTATTTATAACACACTTCAATGAAGCGTGTCATACCACTTCGTCATTGCGGGCGCGGGCGAAGCAATCTCAGGGTTATTCATGCGTGGTTTGTAAAGCAGCCTACATAAGCTTTAGATTGCTTCCTGCCCGCCGGCAGGCAGGCGCTGCCGCTCGCAATGACATGCCGCCGGGTGTCTCTAAATATCGTACGTTGAATTCGACCATAATGACGCGCCAATGGTGCTCACGCTGGTGTGTGTTGGATACCATAATAACGCGTAATATGAGATACAAATTCTAATAAAATATTTATTTATTTTGATTGTTCTTTTAAATAGAATTTGTTACTTTATGCCCCGATGGAATGGCAATCAGTTATATTCAATACAGTTGGCGGGCTCGCAATTTTTCTTTATGGGATGAAAAATCTCTCTGAAGGATTGCAGCACTTAGCTGGTCAAAAACTAAGATCTTCTATTCGCGCTATGACATCCACACATTTTCATGGCTTATTAGTTGGCGCGGGTGTCACAATGATTGTGCAGTCATCATCCGTGACCACAATCATGCTTGTTGGATTACTGAATGCAAGTGTGATGACACTCAAACAATCTGTGGGTGTTATTTTTGGTGCCAATATTGGTACCACCATCACCGCTCAAATCATTGCTTTCAAAGTCACTAAATACGCATTACCGATGATAGCTATAGGCCTTGGACTAAACACCTTTGGTAAAAACGCTAAGCTCAAATTCTTTGGCCAAGTCTTAATTTCGCTTTCTTTTATATTCATCGGTTTGTACTATATGAAATTGGCCTTTGAACCCCTCAAGCATTCTGAGGCCGTCATGCACTTTTGCGCTAACCTAAGCACGCATCCAATACTGGCTATGTTATGCGGGCTTGTCCTTACAGTGATTGTGCAATCTTCAAGTGCCTCTATTGGTATAACCATTGTCATGGCAACCACTGGACTCATTGATTTTAATGCAGCGCTATTTATTCTCCTGGGAGACAATATCGGTACGACCATAACAGCCTGGATAGCCTCTATTGGTAGCTCATTAGCAGCTAGGCGCATGGCTTTGGTGCATACTATGTTCAATATCACAGGTGCTATTTATTTTGGAATATTAATCACCTCAGGCATATACCCAACCTTAGTCGACAGGTTCACGCCTGGGGCTTTGGCTCCCGATACCATTGCTCGACATATAGCCAATGCACATTCGGCTTTCAATATTCTCAATGCCATTATCCTCACACCTTTTGCTGGAGCGCTAGCCTGGATAGCCATCAAGGTCTTCAAAGGTGATGATACAGTCGTTACAGGTGAGCCCAAATTCATTGATGAGCATTTATTAGACACTCCCGAAATCGCCATACAGCAAGTTGTTAAAGAAATGCATCATATGTCTGACTTAGCACATAAGAATTTCACCATGGCATGCCAAGCTTATTTAGATGATGATGCCAAAAAGGTTAAGGAAGTCAAAACAATCGAAAATGCTGTGGATGCTCTACAACAAGATATCACACGTTATTTAGTCAAACTCTTTGGCAAACACCAAGCGTCTGAATTATCGAATCAATTACCGTCCCTATTACATTCCGTGAATGACTTAGAAAAAATATCTGATCATGCCGAAAGCATAGCCAAATTAGTCGAAAAAAGAAAAGAGTCTAAATACACATTATCCGATTCTGCCGTTAGTGAATTAAAAGAAATATATGAGTCAGCTGATAAGATGTTTGCGCACACCACGCGAATTCTTGAAGCACCCGACACAAGCTTAGCCTCAACTATTATGGTTGAAGAAGATAAAATCGATGAACTCAAACGCACCTATATAGCCAACCATATAGCACGCCTCAAAGACAAGTCGTGCCACCCCCTCGCTGGCTTAGCTTTCGTAGCCTTCATTAATCACGTCGAAAAAGTATCCGACCACCTCAAAAACATCGCCACCGCCGCCAACGTCGACTTCACCTACGACCAAAAACTCACCACCACCAACTAATACCGCGTCATCCTGGACATAATACCGCCAAAGTGTTGCTTCTTGTATTTGTAACATGTTCTACTATCAGGCACTTATAATAAAAAATATTATATTCCATAAAGTATTTCATGGAAGGTAATTTATAATGTTAAAAAAACACTGTTAAAGCTCATGTGTCATTCTGAGGCATGCGGAGCAAATGTCGTAAGAATCTCCCAAAAGAGAATGTACAATTCTGTGTGTCTGGAATGAATTGCTTTAACAACGTCATTCTGAGCCATCGCGCAGCAGATGGCGTAAGAATCTAACAGCAAAAAACTTTTAATAGGTTTCTTTTATTGAGTTTAAAAGCATTCTGGGGGATCCTTACGTCACCTGCTCCGCGGTGTCTCAGGATGACGTGGGCTTCTCTAATCTAAGTGATATTACTTAGACTATTATTAAGTCAGTAGAGCGAGGTATTGGAGAAAAATAGTGCTGTTTATCACAATTATGTTTATGCCCGTGCCCGGTGACAAAACCGGGACACCAATGCCGGCAAACTATCGATAGCCGACCCATTTTTTGGAACATACCTCGCTCCGGCTTGGATTCATGATTTCAGCCACTGTGCAGACGGGGAGCTTGGGTGTGTGGAAAAAAATGGCACTGGCATACAAAATTATGTTTGCCATTTTTTGGAATGCGCCCGAGCTTGCCGCCTATATATAAACTGAAACTATATAGCGGCGACTAATTTGTCGAGTTCGGATTTGAGGACGGGTAGGATTTCTGTGTAGGAGTATGTGCCAAGGGTGGCTGTTTTTTGTTTGAGGGTGACAGCTGAGGGGCCACACCATAGGCCTAAGTCAGCATCGTCTGTTTCACCAGGTCCATTCACTCTGCAGCCCATAACCGCAATAGTCAATTTATGCTTTTGAGCATATTCGGACATTTTTTTGACATCTTGAGCCAAGTTAACAAAGGCGCCATTCTCAACTCTAGAGCAAGATGGGCAAGAGATCACATTCAAGCCATCGCCAAAACCTTTAGGCACATTCAAAAAGCGACCATTCTTAACGTCATCAATAATCGCATGTCCCACGCGAATTTCCTCAGCCTTATCATCATTAGGTACGGTGAGCGAAACCCTAAGTGTATTGCCTATACCTTGGTTCAAGAGATTCTCAAAAGCTATACGTGTCTTGATAATACCGTCTGGCGGTAAGCCAGCTTCCGTCACACCTAAATGAATAGGCACTTCGGGGCGTCTTTTAGAAAATTCTTCATTGCATAAAATAACTTTTTTGGGATCAGAGTCTTTTAAACTAACCACAAAATTAGTGAATCCAAATTCGTCCATTAAGTCGCAATGCCAAGCAGCGCTTTCAACAATGGCTTTGACATGATCATTGGGGTATTTTTCTAAAAAATCGGGTGCGACAGAACCACAATTAACACCAACCCTAAGAGCGCAATTATGTTTTTTGGCGACATCAACCAACCACTTCACCTTGTCTCTTATCGGAATATTTGTCTTTAAGTGATGCAAATGGCCGGGGTTATAGCGCATTTTGTCTACAAAAGGTGCCACCGTTTCGGCTAAAAGGTAATTTTCTTGCAAGTCAACAACTAGACGGGATGTGGTGTTTTGGCGGATTTGTTTCAGAGCTTCAACATCAGGCTGATTGTCTACAGCTATACGGATCAAATCAGCTCCAGCCGCTTCCAAAATTTGGACTTGGCGCATAGTCGCTTCAATGTCCTTAGTGCGTGTGGCACACATGCTCTGAACCGCAATGGGGTTATCCCCACCGATTTTTAAACCCCTAATATCTACAACTCTAGTCTGTCCCATAAGCGGAATATTCTACCACACCAAAGGCGGGTTATCGCTTCCAGGCTACAGGTAGGAAAAGGACTAATATAGTGAAGAATTCTAAACGACCTACAATCATACAAAGAGCCAAAAGGACCTTAATCGCATCAGGAAACCAAGCATAATTCTGCTCTGGCCCCACAAGCTCAAACCCAGGCCCAACATTGGATAAACAGGCAACCACTGCAGAGGTTGCTGTCACAAATGAGATATTAAAAGCCAATAAAACTAGGGTACAGCCCGAAAATATGACGACAGACACCAAAAATAAATTAGAAACACCATCGAGAACATCACTAGAAACAGGTTTTTTGCCTATTTTGACTGCAGTGACTGCCTTGGGGAAGATTTGTTTAATCAATGTTGACTTAGTCTTGAGCAAAAATAATTGCACACGTATAGCCTTAAAGCCACCAGACGTCGAGCCCGAGCAGCCACCCACAAACATCAGTAAAAAAAGAATACCTTTAGATAAATACGGCCATTGTTCATAATCAGTTGTGGCATAACCAGTTGAACTAGAAATGGAGATTACTTGAAAAAAGACTACTCTGATTGCCTCAAGGATAGGCATACCAAGACGAAAAATTAATTCCAAAAATATCGAGCCCGCCGCAATGATTAGGAAGCAGCTATAAAATCTAAATTCATTATCTTCAAACAAGCGTCTAAAATCACCTTTTAGCCAATGATAATGTAAAACAAAATTAAGTCCAGCTAAGAACATGAATATCGTAATAATCATTTGTATGGTGGGTGAATAAGCAGCCATACTAGCGTTTTTAACCGAAAATCCACCCGAACTCATGGTGGAGAACATATGGCATATACTGTCAAAGATTGGCATCCCAGCCGAATATAATAAAGCCCACAACATTACTGAAAATAAAACATATACCTTCCACAAACTCATAGCTGTTTGACGTATACGTGGCTTTAATTGTTCAAATGTGGGTCCTGGCATTTCGTTTCGCATGAGCTGCATACCACCTACAGACAATTGCGGTAATATAGCCACAGCCAGAACGATAATACCCATACCACCTATCCATTGAGTCAAAGATCTCCAAAGCAAAATGGCATGTGGCACAGCTTCAATGTCCATTAATACAGAAGCGCCCGTTGTCGTGAATCCCGATGTCGATTCAAAAAAAGCATCCACAAAGGAGGGGAATACACCAGTAAGCCAATAAGGCAAGGCGCCCACTATTGATATCCCCAACCATAGGAGAGTTACTAGCAAAAAACCCTCTCGTATAGCTATAGGGCTATCCCTAGATTTGTAATTGATAATAATCATCGATGCACCCATGGAGAGAACAATGACGTCTGTGAGGATTAATGCATGTAAAACGCTTGTCTCAGAATAAATCAGCGCTCCAATGATAGGAACTATCATGGCAATACTTACAAGACAAAATAAGCGCCCTAATAAATAGAATATTGCAGGAAATCTCATGGTCTATAAATTATCTTTCGTCATTCAGACTGTGTCACAACACCTCGTCATTGCGAGGCCGTTTTCTACAAGGGTTCTCACTAACTCCCTGTCTGCCGACAGGCAGGGAACCCGTTCGTAACATGGGCTCGTTATTCCTCGCCCACTCACCGCGGCAATCTAGGCTAATAACTAATCAATTTTATTTATATTCGACACCTAGTATCCAATTTAACACTAGATTGCCACGTTGCTACTTCGTGCGTCTCGCCTGTCTGCCGACAGGCAGGCAATGACGTATAGCCAATTAATTACCAAAAAGTTTTTTAACTTCGGTAAAAACGGACATGGTTGAGAATACAACGACATGATCTCCAACCTTTAACTTACTGTCCCCTTTAGGAATAATGAGGTCATCGCCACGAATAATAGCTCCGATAAGAATTTGTTTTGGTAATTTGACTTTAGAAAGCGGCTTATCGACCAAGCGAGTTTTTTGATTCACCACAAATTCCATCATTCGGCCTTGGCCGCCCTCCAATATACTAATCGCAAGTAAGTCCTTGCGATGAATAAGGCGGATGACTTCATCGACCATGGCTGAACGGGGATTAATCACCGTATCAATACCTATTTTTTGAATCACTTTTCGATAATGATTTTTTTGAATAAGGGCAATGACTTTGGCCACACCCTTTTCTTTGGCCAATAAAGATATCAAGACATTTTCTTCATCATCATCCGTTAACGCAATCAGGTAATCAGCATCAGCAACTCCGGCTTGCTCCAAAATATCGTCATCGGTCACATCTCCCTGCAAAACCAAAACGCCGTCTAATTCAGCCGCAGCTACTTGCGCTAAATCTGTGTCATTCTCTATTAAACGAACTTCAATTTCTTTACGAGCCAATGATTGGCTTAATTTAGCTGAGGTTTCATTGAACCCCACCAATACAACTCGAGAAATTTTTTTAGATTTATGTCCAAATAAAGTCGCCATTTCTTGGTATTTATTGGGGTCACCCACAACCAGCACTTGGTCATCTGCAGACAAAACAGTGTCGCCTGAAGCAATCACAAAATTACCATCACTAATGGTTGCTACAACTAGCCAAGACGTTGGAAACTTGATATCTTTAATAGGTTTACCAGAAGCTGGTGAGTCCTTAGCTAAATGCAAAGTTGCCATCTCCGCTTTACCTTTGGCAAAAAAATCAACTTCGTCAGCTGAAGGCGTACCCACCAAGCGAGATAAATCCTTAGAAACAATCATCTCTGGATTCAATAAAAATACATTAGGATCATCCGTCAATAAAGGATGGATAAGATTGTTCGGATCATTGATGCGCACAATCGCTCTTTTGGCACCAAACTTACGAGCGATTAATGTGCTAATAATATTAATACTATCACTCGAGGTTAGTGAAATGAATAAATCAACATTTTCATCAATCAAAGGCTCAATAATAGTGGCATCAGCCGCATCCCCCATCACCACTTGTGCATCAAAATGTTCCTGAAGGGACTGAATGCGTTTTTTGTTATTATCAATAATAACCAAATCATGCTTTTCTAATTGTAGCAACTTGGCTAAGTATGAACCGGTCGTGCTGGCTCCAGCGATAACAATTCTCATAGGGTTTTAAAACTCCAATTGTATGCCTACAGGGCAATGATCAGAGCCCATTACATCGGGCAAAATATAGGCATTCTTTAAATGCGGTCTCAAATCCGCCGTTATAAAATGATAGTCAATTCTCCAACCAACATTTCTGTCGCGTGCGCGCGACTTCATGTCCCACCAGCTATAAAGTTGGGGCGATTGGTCAAATTCACGCAAGGTGTCAATATACCCTCTTTCAATCAAACGATCCAACCATTCACGTTCGATAGGCAAAAAACCAGACGTTTTTGCATTATTTTTAGGATGTTCCAAATCAATAGGCTTATGCGCCGTATTATAATCACCACAAATAACCAATGAATGGCCTTTTTTACGCATTTTTTCAGCCATATCCAAGGTTGCATCATAAAAGTCTAATTTAAATTGAAGTCTTATTTTATCTTTTTGGCCATTAGGAAAATATATATTAATTAAAGTGAATTCATCAAACTCAGTAATTATGGTGCGGCCCTCTGAATCTAACTCCTTAACACCCAGACCCTGTTGAATGCGCTTTGGCTTAGCTTTACTGAATGTGGCCACACCGCTATAGCCTTTCTTCTCAGCACTATCAAAACACACATGATAACCCGCGGGATTCAATAATTCATTAGACAATTGTTCCGGATGCGCTTTGGTTTCTTGAACACAAAGCATGTCAGGTGAAGTTTCGCTTAGCCATTCTAGGATGCCCTTACGTTCAGCCGCACGAATGCCATTCACATTCCAACAAAGTATTTCGTATTTCTTCATCGTTTCTCACCAATAAAATAGATTAGTCTGTAATTAAATTGATTGTGCCCGTGCCTGGCCACAAAGCCAGGACACCAATGCCGGCGAATTGGGGAGCAGCCGGCCCGCGTCCCTAAAAAACTAGACAGGGCTGCGCTCCTCGCAATGACTGGATATATTTGTGTTATTTGCAAAATCGATAAGCATTTGGCGTGCTGTTGAATCATCGAATTGCTTGACCGGTGATTTGAATAAATAAGCACTTGCTTCTATAATGGGTCCGCTTAGCTTACGGTCTAGGGCAACTTTAGCGGCGCGAATTGCATCCGTGATAACTCCAGCAGAATTAGGTGAGTCTTCTACGGATAATCTAAGCTCGACATTCATTGGAACGCCGCCGAATTGCTCAGCTTCTATCTTAATAAAACATACTTTATTATCATCTAGCCAACTCACATAATCGCTTGGTCCAACATGAACATTATTTTCCGTTGGACCGTTTTCACCAAATTGGCTTGTAACAGCTTGAGTTTTGGAAATCTTTTTACTCTCCAAGCGGTTCCGGTCAAGCATATTCATAAAATCAGTATTACCACCTACATTCAATTGATAAGTTTTTTTAACAGGATGGCCTCTATCTTCAAATAATTTGGCCAATACGCGATGAATAATGGTTGCCCCTACTTGTGACTTGATATCATCACCTAATATCGGTAATTCCGCCTTACGGAATTGCTCACCCATAGTTTTGGATACAAAAACAGGAACTGCGTTCACAAA
>JBLINS010000062.1:0-11978 GCA_047639455.1 Candidatus Omnitrophota bacterium | reverse complement strand
AAAAAGCATCAAATGTTCAAAGAAGCACGGCAATTAATAATTGACGACCAAAGCAGAAATCAAACGTATGAGACGTTTATCGAATTGGCTGACTTATCTCATTGGCTGAGTGAGTACGAAGTTGAGGTTGAGTATTTAAAAAAAGCTCTAGTAAAACAGACGGAACGAAATACGAACAAACGCGACCTGTTATTCAAAATCGGTGAATGCTTGAGGTTACTCGGGAAAAACGATGAGGCTTTAAAATACTACAATTTGGCAGAGTCGGAGACTGAACAAACGGTTGATAGAGTATGAAATATTTACAGACAAAATTAACAATGATCATCATCATTATTTTAGTAGGCTTTTTTTATGCCCCAGAGGCATTTGCTCTAGAAAACACAATTGAGGACAATATAGCGATTGGAAAAGCTAAGAGTTTAAATGAGACTGAGCAGTATAATCTAGCCGAAGAAGTGCTGGAGTCTTTATATCAAAACCATCCAAAATCATTTGAGATCCGTTATGAATACGCGCGCGCATTGGGATTAGGCGATCAGCCAAAACGAGCCGTTTCAATACTCAATGATTTAAGTGCAGAATATTCTGAAAATACTAGCGTAAAGGACTTGCATTTAGGAGTGCTTAAAAAGCATCAAATGTTCAAAGAAGCACGGCAATTAATAATTGACGACCAAAGCAGAAATCAAACGTATGAGACGTTTATCGAATTGGCTGACTTATCTCATTGGCTGAGTGAGTACGAAGTTGAGGCTGAGTATTTAAAAAAAGCCCTTGTAATGCAGTCGGGACAAGATGATATTCAAGTAAGGCTTGCGATGGCTTACTTTCAGTTGGGCGAATTTGAAGATGCAGTGCTAGCATTTGAACAAATCGGCGAGAAATATGAATATGGAATAGAAAATCACATGGCTTTAGCTCAGAGCCAATATCAGTCAAATCGCGTTGATGAGGCCGACCAAACTTTTCGAGAAATTCTTCGCCGGCACCCTGGCCATGTTAAGGCAACTACCAATTATATTTATTTTTTAGCGGATCATGACAGGGCAGATGAGGCGATGAGGCTAATGAATTCTCTCGATGTAAGAAGTGTTTGGTTGGAAGTGCTGAAGGCAGATTTGCTTGCCGGTCAATTGCGATATAAGGAAGCGATCACTCTGGTTCTTAAAGCGTTAAAGGATGAGATTGATGACCGTGATTTATTATTGCGGTTAGCACGATTTTATAGTTGGGATCGGCAATACGACGCGTCTGTCGTGTCTTACGAGAATTTAATTAGAGCGAACTCGAATTGGATATTACCACAGCGGGAATTAGCGCGAGTTTTGGGATGGATGAGGGAATATGAAAAATCTTTAGAGCAATACCAGCTCATTATTGACCAGTATCCGGATGATATTGTGATTCAACATGAAATGAATGCCAAGGAAAGCTACTACAATCTGAATGATATGAATGCCATAGAACACTTTGTGGATTGGATTGTAATTGAGCCTGATGCTCAAGAGGCTATGCTTGATCTTTCAATTGTATATGCGCGCAATGGTCAGTTTGGTGAGGCTAATGATTCACTCAAGCAGCTGATTAGTCTCAATCCGCGCCATCACAGGGCGATTCAGATGTTAGGCAAAATTAAAGTTATTCAAAATAGACCACTTTTGCAATACGAATACCTTTATGAGGAAGCTGACAGCGGATCCCGTCAAGTTGATTACCGAATTAATCATATGATTTTAAGCGAAGATATTCCAATAAACGAGAATTGGAAAGTATTGTTGGAAGAAACGCAATCATTTCATACTTATTCCAATCTAAGCCTCATGCATCGATTTGGGCAAATGGCCGCGATTGAATGGAGGCAATTACCTAGAGTTTCACTCGAAGCTGGGTACCAATTTAATCACTATTCTGACGACATTGAAGACACTCATTTACATTATGAGGATTTATTATTAAGAATTCATGATTCTGTGCAATTGCATGCACGCTATGATAAACAAGATGTGAAGCTAAATTTGATGACAAAGACAAGTAATTTACAGGAAGAGAAAACAACAGCAGAAGTGTTTTTGATTCCTCAGAGGGACTTGAAGCTAGAGCTCAAATACCAATATTCTGATTTTTCAGATGGCAACGAAAAGCATGATTATTCTGGAAGTATCCAATATGCGGTTATTCCCTTGCCAACGCGACTCTCCGTTGAATACGAATATCAGGAGTATCAATATGGGTTCTCAAGCCCAATCTACTTTTCTCCCAATAGCTATCATACAAATAAGATTACACTTGAATGGCTGCATTATCTAAATGAAGACGAATTATTTTGGGGAGACAATGACACCTATTACCGGTTTCAATATGGCGTAAATTTAGATGTAAAGGACGAAATTTCTCATAGAGTAACGTTTTTGTTTCACAAAGATTGGACGGACCGCATTTCAACTGAGGTTAATTGGTGGATGCAACAGTATGAAAGTGACTCGGTGTACTCTGAGAGCGGAATGTCATTGGTGGTTAATGCAAGGTTTTAATATAGGGAGTATGTGAGTAACGTAATGAAAAAGAACATGATGCCCATCATATTTGGAATCCTTTTTTTGGCGGCCATACTCTATGTGATGGCCAGGGCTATTTTTAGTATTTATGCCGAATATGATCTGCTTGAAAAAACCTTGGCTATCTTATTTCTGGTTAGCGAAGCATTTCTTATGCTGCACGCCATTGCGTATTATCGAACTGTTTATCTTAGGATCGGAGCCAAGTCCCATGCTGCGCCCCAAGCAAAACCATTGCACTCTCAGCCATCGGTTGCAGTGCTTGTGGCTGCGCGTCACGAACCTAAGGAAGTTTTGCGAGGCACTTTTTTGGCGATAAAGAATATGAATTATCCCAATTTATCTGTTTATTTTCTGGATGATTCATCTGAGGCGAACTATCAAAGAGAGGCTGAACAAATTACGACAGAATTAAGGATTCATTTATTCAGAAGAAATAAGCCGCGGCATGGAGCTAAGGCGGGAATCGTTAATGACTGTCTTGAGTCTATTGATGCGGATTATGTGGCGATTTTTGATGCCGATCAAAACCCAATGGCTAAATTTATGGATGAAGTGATCCCTATTCTTGAATCTAATCCAAAACTGGCTTTTGTTCAAACACCACAATTTTATTCCAATCCCTCTTTTAATCGAATTACAGAAGCCAATAGCACACAGCAGGGGGTGTTCTATGAATTTATTTGCGAAGGCAAAAGTGAGTTGAGTTCTATGATTTGTTGCGGAACGAATGTGGTTTTTAGGAAGTCTGCCCTAGATGATGTAAATGGTTTGGATGAGTCTACGGTGACAGAGGATTTTGCCACAACCATTCATATGCACATGAAAGGTTGGCAATCCGTTTATTTGAGTAAAGTGTCTACATTTGGCATGGGTCCGACTGACTTAGGGAACTACTTTAAACAGCAATACCGTTGGGCGATTGGCAATATCGGGGTCCTTAGATTTGTAATACGGGAACTATTTACGAGAAAAAATCGTATGTTATTCAAGCAGTGGGTAGAACATCTAATTACCGGAAGTTATTATTTGGTGAGTTGGGCTTATATGCTTTTGATTTTATGCCCAATTATTTATATTTTGACTAGTGTTCCTTCATTTTTCATGCGTGAGGAGATTTATTTATTAACCTTTGTGCCTTATTTTATAATGAGTATGGGGATCTTTTATCAAGGTATGAAATCGCGTGGTTATTCTATCTCTAATTTATTCAAAGCACAATTACTGACCTTTATTACGATGCCAATTTACCTAAAAGCCTCAATTCTGGGAATATTCGGTATCAAAGGATCATTTGTAATCACGAGTAAAGAAGGCTCAACTCGACTTCCGTACAGGGACTTGTGGCCACAATTATTGCTTTGGACCATTCATCTTATCGCAATTGCTTGGGGGGCGAATCGGATTTATCATGAAAAATCCCTGCCAATCCTGGTAAGTATGATTTGGGTTCTGTATCACTTTGTATTACTGTCATCAATTTTTTATTTTAATGAAAATCAGTTTGAGGATAGCCGATGGATTAAGAGGATCAAAAAAAGATCTAAAGTTTCGTTCCAAAAGGTTGGTAATCAAAGTCCAGGCAAGCCTGAGAGTTACTCTAAAGAAAGCTGTTATCAGACTCTAATCTCTGATAAGTTAGATTGCCACGGAGAGTATTTGTTTCATTTGAGCCGATCCGGTCAGCAGGAAGTTCTGTTTAAGGCTATAATTCTTTGGCAGGCTAAGAAGATGGCGCGGACGGGATTTAGGACGGTGATGAGTATATCTAGCATTGCGGATTCAGATAACGAGAAACTACGGGGGTATGTGAACTAATGATACAAAAAAGTAAACTTCTTAATGGAATTCAGGAGCTGATTGAGCTTGAAGCTCGCCTGTATCCAATGGTCAAACAAAATATACCATCGGTAATGCAGCACACAGATCTTGATCAGTCTTTGAAGGAAAAGCTTACACCGTTGCTAGCAGAGCATTCAAGTATAAGCAAAGCTCACACAGAGATTTTGCAAGGCATATTAGAGAATCTCCTAGATAAGGAAAAAGAAAAAGATGTTTACTAAAGATGATTTTTACGAACATATTGACGACACCATTGGAATTCTTAGGCAATCTATTGTGATTTATACAGATTTAATTAATGATTTAAATGATGTTTCGATTAAGGTAAAGTTAAGAACGTTAACTGCGGAGAGTGTTGAGTTCTACCGTCATTTAGAAGATCTTGCAGAGGGGCAATAATATGAGCGATAAACTTAAGAACGTGATTTTGTTAGTGGAAGATGAGCCAGATATTGCTATGGTGCTGTCGGCGCGATTACAAGTAAATGGATATCGCGTGATTCATGAAAGCGATGGTAAAAAAGGTCTTGAAGCTGCTAGGACAGGGGATGTAGATTTAATTCTGACGGATTTGATGATTCCTAAATTATCAGGGTTTGAGTTGTGTCAAATGCTCAAAATGAACGACGCCACGAAACATATCCCCATTATAGTGCTTTCTGGTTTATCGGATAGCAGCGACCGTGACAAAGCTATATCTGCGGGAGCCGATGCTTACTGCATCAAACCTTTTGACTTGGATTTATTATTAAGTAAGATAAGAAGCCTAATTAAAAATCCGGTTAATCGTAGGATGAAGTAAATTATGATTCGGGCTAGACATTTTGCAATTGCAGGAATTATTACGATTGTTGGTCTAATTGCTTGGTTGAATTGGCCCACCGATCGACAATCAGCCCAAGAAAATTCTATTAAAGTACTAAGGCAATCTTGGAAGTCCTACAAAGATACATTTATCCACGAGGGTGGAGTTGTTCGATTAAAGGAACAAGATACGGTCTCTGAGGGAATGGCATACGCTATGATGAGGTCTTTATGGATGGATGACAAGGAAGTATTTGACCAACTTTATGAGTGGTCCGAAAAGAATTTATCGAGACTCGAACATGGCGGAGATCATCTGCTCTCATGGCGTTGGGCCAAGGGAGCCACCTTGGATTCAATGCCCGCCAGTGACGCCGACATAGATTATGGTTTTAGCCTCCTTTTTGCTGCCCATAAATGGCCCGACCAAAACCCCCGACATCTAATGACTTATCAAGAAAAAGCCCGGCGGGTGCTCAGTGATATTCTTGAAAAAGAAACGGTCCGATTGGATGACGGCCGCCTGTATCTTACCCCGTGGATTTTAACGGTAGACGAAAAGTTAGCCGACAAAATCTTATTAAACCCATCGTATTATTCTCCGGCATTTTTTAGATTATTTTATGAGTTTTCTAAGGATATACGCTGGAGCGAATTGATAAACACAAGCTATTATTTATTGCTAAAGGCCCAATCTCAAATTGGAAACAAAGAGGGTGTTGGGTTCATTCCTGATTGGGTAGACGTATCTAGAAGCGGCGAGTTTTTTATGAATGATGAGAAGGGAGCGATGTCATCGTGGGAGGCGGTTCGAATTCCGTTACGAATCGCTTTTGACTACTACTGGTTTCAAAGTAGTGAAGCTAAGCAATTCTTCAAAGCTAATTCTAATTTTATAAAGCATTTAGAAAAAACATGGAGAAGTAAGAATCGCATTGAATCTGAATATGGCTACAGCGGAGTTGCAAATAATTCATTTGAAAATGCTCTTTTTTACGCAAGCTATTATGTGAGCACAGAAATCGCAAATTCGCCCATATCTGATGATATTTACGTGAGGCTACACTATTTATCTAAAGCGTCTGAAGAAGACTTTAGCTACGGCGACAACAACGACTACTACGTGAATAGCTTAGCTTGGATGGCTGATGGGTTTCGTTCGGGGTTATTGTCCAAGCATCCATTTACTGGTGATTGATTGTGTACTGGGTGTTTATTCTAGAATAGACATTCAGACAAAAAAATGAAGGAGACAATTATGGCAAAGAAAATACTACTTGTCGATGACAATGCTGACATTATAAAGGTGCTTTCAGCCCAACTGATTGCTAAAGGTTACGAAGTAATATCGGAGGTTGATGCCGAGAAAGCTTATATTTTGGCAGGAATAGAAATTCCGGATCTTATGATATTGGACATAATAATGCCAGGAACTGACGGGACTGAATTAAGTCAAATGTTTAGGGATAATCCAAAGACGAAAGATATTCCAATTATTTACATGACGGGTCTGGAGTCGCCCCAAGAAGAAATTAGGATTGGTGGTAGTAACCGGATTTGCGCAAAGCCGATTAATTTCCCTTTAATGCTATCAAAAATTGAACGCTTATTAGAATTTTATAAGGAATAAATAGTGAAATTTAAGACTAGCATATTACTTCTTGTAGTATTTATAGCATTAACATCCGCGAATTATTTTTTTTGTGTAGCCAAGTATAGCGAGCAATTGCTTCAAGAAAAAACAAATTTTGCAAAATCCACAGAAGCGCTATTTAATTCAATTGAAACTTTAGTTGACCAATCTTTACAAGTGATAGAATCCGTTGATTTTTATTATAGAGCCTCCGATAATGTGGAGAGGAATGAATTTAAAATTTTTGTCAAACCGTTTTTAGAAAAATATGATTTCTTACAAGCTTTGTCTTGGAACAGGTTGATTAATTCGGATGAGATTGGCAATTTAGAAAGTGAAGCCCGTTTGGAAGGGCTGAGCGATTTCTACGTTAAAGAGAAGAATCAGCACGGTGATTTTGTTCCTGTAGCTGAATCAAATGAACACGTCGTGGTGTACTACATTGAGCCTTTATCTGGCAATGAGTCCGCTATAGGTTTTGATATTGCCTCTAATAAAGACCGTCTAGCAGCTATTCACCAAGCCCGAGAGAAAAAAGCGGTTATAGCAACTTCTCGCATTAATCTTGTCCAAGAAAAAAACGCGTTATCTTTTGGGATATTGGTGCTTAATCCAATTTACCATGACTATAAGAGTATTAATGCTGATAATGAGCGATTGAATAATTTAAAAGGATTTATTGTTGGGGTGATCCGTGTCCAAGATTTAATAAAGTCTGCTTTAATTAAAAATATTGATGCTAGCAACATAGCAGTTTTGGTCCAAGATTTGGATGCATCACCGGAAGAAAGATTTTTGTACGAAACTGATTTAAATATATCTACATTCAAAAACGAAGCTAGTTATTTCGGGAGATTTGATAAGCGTTTTATTTTATCTAGGGATATGACCGTGGGAGGCAGAACGTGGCGGATCTCTTTTTCTAAAAAAAATACTGGAGAAATAATACGGCTACATATATTTTCTTACTTGTCGTTTGGATTTGTATTATTATTTTCTATTATTGTTTGTATGTATATAAATGTCAGAATAAATCAGACGAACAAGATCCGATATGAGGTAATGCAAAAAACGTCAGAAATATCGAAATTTAATAAACGACTTAAATTATCACGAGACATCTCTGCATTATTAGCGATAGATAATTTAGATGATAATTATCTGCAGCAAATTTTGAAAATAATTTGTCAATATATGGAGTGGTCCGTAGGCCATATTTATAATTGCAAAGCAGGTAAGATGAACCCCTCTGATACATGGTATACATCGATCGATGAATCCACCATTAGAGAATTTAAAAAAATAACTATGGAGACAACGTTTATTAATGGTGAAGGATTGCCCGGTCGTATTTTGAAGACCGGTAAACCATTATGGATTTCTGATGTTTCCAAGGATGGTAATTTTCTAAGGGCTAAAGTGGTAAATAATTCTAATGTTAAATCCGGCATGGGATTCCCCATTTTTGAATCGGGTGAGGTTGTCATGGTAATGGAGTTTTATTCGTTAAATATAGAAAAAAATGATGACTCACTCATGCATACTATGATGCTAATAAGTGATTTAATAACTATTAGTAGAACAAAAAGAAACGCTCAAAAATTAATAAACGACCAAACATTCGCCCATGACCAACATTCAATAGTGGCTTTCACTGATAGTTCTGGAAAAATTACCTACGCCAATGAAAAATTTTGTGCGATTTCAAAATATTCTAAGAAAGAATTGATAGGTCAAGATCATCGAATCATTAATTCGGGGTATCACTCGAAAGAGTTTTTTCAAGAACTTTGGAAGACTATAGCTGGAGGGAATGTATGGAAAGGGGAATTAAAAAACAAAGCTAAGGATGGAACGTATTATTGGGTTGACACAACGATTATTCCTTTTTTAAATGATGAAAAAAAACCATACCAATATGTTGCTATGCGCACTGATATTACGGATAAAAAAGAGGATGAATTAAAGCTCGTTGAAGCAATGAAATCAAAGTCGGAATTCATCTCCATGGTCTCTCATGAACTCCGCACTCCGTTGATGGTTATTAAAGAGAGCGTATCCCTTGTGTATGACGGAATTGCTGGTGATGTTAATGCGGATCAGAAGGATTTTTTGGTGACAGCTAAGAATAATGTGGATAGATTGGGTCGACTGATTAATGATGTGTTGGATTTTCAAAAATTAGATTCAAATTTAATGACATTCGTTATAGAAGAACACTCAATAAATGAAGTCGTGAGAGAGGTTGGCGAAGGATTTAAATTAGCTCTTGGCAAGAAAGATCTTTCCTTAGAATTAGAATTACAATCGGAATTACCAAATGTTAATTTTGATTCAGATAGGATTATACAAGTTTTGACCAACCTCTTGAATAATGCAGCGAAGTTTTCGGATAAAGGACCTATTCATTTAATAACCCAACGGTTAGGGGATAATGCGGTTAAAGTATCTGTTAGAGATGAAGGAATTGGGATTAAAGAGGGTGATCTAGACAAATTATTCAAGAGCTTTTCTCAGATCTCAACAGACGCGGGAAGAAAAACAGGTGGCACTGGTTTGGGGTTAGTGTTGTGTAAGAAAATATTGGAAGAACATGGTGGCCAAATAGGCGTCGAATCTATTTTTGGAGAAGGAACGACATTTTACTTTGTACTCCCTATTAGAGAGAGGAGAACCCGCAAGGCTTAAACAATGAAGCGAATTCTTATTGTGGATGATGAATTAGATGTTCTTAAAGTAGTTCATTTCCGTTTGATCAAGATGGGTTATGAGGTTGTAATAGCTGAGAATGGTCAGGAGGGGCTGGATAAAGCCAGGGAGCTCAAACCTGATTTGATTTTGATGGATCTTTCGATGCCGTTTATTAGAGGCGATGAACTTTGCCGGAGAATAAAAGCAGATCCTGCCACTCAACACATTCCCGTAATTATCATGACAGCCTCCATTAAAGGTGCGGCTGATGATTTGACCGCTACTGGGGCGGATGAAAAGATCCTTAAACCTTTCGATCCAGAAGACTTAGCAGAGAAAATCAAGAAACTTATTAACTAGAATTATGATGATGCTCATCATATACTCTGCAACTCATCAGCCAAGGCATCTTTATAGATAGAGGACCTTTTAAACCCCAGCACTACCCCCTCTACCCAAGAACAGCACCAAATCCCTCTCTAATCAGTCTATTTAGCCCTAATAAAGAGCCCTCATCCTAGGCTTACATCAATCAAGCAAGTTCCCCCATTCCCATATCAATGAATTGAACCATTATTCCTTTTTGAATCGACTTCCAGAATCAAGATTGCCCCTGCCCCATAAAGGGCAGGAGAATATAGAAGTTCTTCCTCTAATCTTATGATTCATGCGCGGGAGTGAGTGGCCGACGAATAAGGAGGCCATGCTACGAACGGGGCCGAGACGGTGAGGCCCGAAGCACCATGAAGCGTCATATAGCAAGAGGCGTAACGGAGTGAAGCTGACCTCCTTACTTCGTTGCGAGTGAGAATCCCTCCCGTCGATCAAAAGAATTGGGGAGGGGGAACCGCAAGTATTATGTGCCTTATCACACGTCGTTCAATGACGAAGTTGTAGACTTAATCACGAAATTTGGTTCGTGTACTATTATCGACAGTCAGTCTTACCCCTCGAAGCTATTACCCTATGAGTTGGATCAAGTGTCTTATAGACTAGATATCTGTATCGGAACTGATGAATATCATGCGTCCAACGATCTTATTAGACTCACTGAGGAATATTTTCTAAATCATTCATTGTCCATAGCTATCAATAAACCCTTTGCAGGGACTCTAATACCAATGAAGTTCTACAAGCAAGACAAAAGGGTAGAATCTATAATGATAGAGATCAACCGTAAGCTATACATGGATGAATCTACCGGAGAAAAGAATACGAGATACTCTGAACTTAAGAGCATCATAGATGGGTTCATGGCGTTGATTGGGGAGGCAATATTGAGTAAACGCAAATGATCTAGGTCGTTAGACTGCTAGTTAGTAATTGGATTTAATTAATCCACCACCAAAGATAATTCATTAGACTTTACGATTAATTTGTAAATCGCCCACTTGAACACCTCACCCTAATGATAAAAAGACAAACGCCATTAAACTGATCTTAAAGCTTGTGCTCAGATGTTCAAGATATCCAAAGTAAACCCGTCTCTAGATTGTCTTTATATAGTAAAAAGCACTTAAAACCATTAATCCAAAGCAATAAGGCTTAAACATAAGCCTGTAGACAACCTCTACTCTTCAACCCAAGCCTCAATAATAGAATGATTATCCCCCCATCAAGTCGACACGAGGATCGAGTGATATCTAGCCTATTGATGAATAGATGAATATACGACCTTACTATGTCAGAATAAAAATAATAGTCGTATATTGATCTAGAACCAATAGGACAATATAGTTCTAATAAATTGTCCTTCCACTAGAATGAAGATCCTTCCTCGGCGCGGGGGAGGGGTGATGGTTAAAAAAGAAATATTCTAAAAGCTTCTTCTAATAAACAAATAAAAGAAGCGTTAATACTTATTAAGACTCCCTGAAGAACCCCTCCAGTCGACTATGCCGGGGAGGGGGAGCCGCGCAAGTGTAGGACACGTAGTGTCGCCTCTTCTAAAAGATAACAGCACAAATATTAATTCTGTTATCGCTAAGTCTAGGCTTCCCCCAAAGCAAAACAATCCAATAATCAAGTCTCAATATATGATTAGTATTAGACCATCTCCATATATCCCATTATTCAATTAGCGACCTAGCTATTGTGCCTCTGGCCTAAGAGGCAATATGAGGCACTGGCCTAAGTGCCGGAGGAGTGAGCTCATGAGTCCCGGGGAATGAGCGAGCGTGTAGCTATTACACAAGGTTAAGATACGCACCTAAGGTGGTGCTAAGAGAACTATGATTAAAGGTGTGTCGTATAACCTTGGATTAGAGCAATATCAGAAGGTGTTGCGCAGGAGAACCACATCTATAGGTTTATCGTATATCCACACATTAGAGCCACCTCACAAGGTGTTACGCAAAGAACCACATCCACAGGTTTATCGTATAACCGTTTGTTAGAGCCACCTCACAAGGTGTTACGCAATCTATTGTGAGCGAGGCGTAAGCCCGAGC
>JBLINS010000061.1:0-12190 GCA_047639455.1 Candidatus Omnitrophota bacterium | reverse complement strand
GAGGTATTTTAACCCGAATTTTGCATTAGAGATCAAATTATTTCATAGCTCCACATGGACCCTGCTTCGCGGTTGTGCAAGTAATTGGTGCATAGCGGCTTGGAGCAATGACCGATGTACCTTATTGGTACGGAGGTAATTTCTACAAGTTGATATGTGCCAATTACTTGCAAAAGAATTGATTCTGTAATGCAAAATGCGGGTTTAACATGGTTTTTATCTAGATAATCTAGGTTTGAGCAGAATTATCCATTTTTAGTTTATAATACAGCATGCAGTTACCCCAATGGATCCCACGCATTAGCCCAGGACATGTTCTGATTGGATTATTAATGCTTGGAGCTAGTGTCACTTTTTTTAGCTCCAAACAAATTAATCTCACCTATGACGAACCAGCTCACATTCAATATGGTATTAGTGTTACTCGGGGTGTTACTAATCGTATAGATGATAGCAAAATGCCTATTACGGCACTCAATATGCTTCCCAGTCAATTAAGCAAAAAGGTAACTAATAAAGATTGGAAAGTACCATTGCGATCCATTGAACTCGCAAAAAGCATTACAATTCTTTTCTACATTTTATTAGCTATTATCGTTTTTGTTTGGACTAGAGAGCTTTATGGTTTAAAAGCCGCTTTGATATCAACCACCTTTTTACTTTTTGATCCCAATATTCAAGCGCATGCGCGACTCATCACCACAGACCTTTATGCAGCTACTTTCATCACTTACGCCATATACACCTTTTGGAATTTTTCTAAAGACTATTCCATGGAATGGGGTTTGGTTGCAGCTATTGCACTCGGAATGGCTCAATTAGCCAAATTCAGCGCCATTTATCTCTACCCCTTATTCATCGGCATTTTCATTATCCAATGGCTTTTAAGAAAAAAATTAAACATCTTTACGGATAAAACAGAGCCACAGCACTGTTTCCTGGCCGTTAAATGGGTGATATTCTTTATTTGTATTAGCCTCATTATTATTAATGCAGGCTATTTATTCAATGGATTTGGGACACCCTTAAGTCAATATACATTCAAAAGTGAGCTCTTTCAGACCACAACAAAACTTTTGGGACCTCTAAAAGATTTTTTCCTACCTCTCCCAAAACCATTTGTGGAAGGTTTGGACTGGACCAAATTCAATGAAGTCTCAGGTGCTTATCGCGGCAAAACTTATTTTTTAGGTGAATTGAGTCGTGATCATTTCTTATGGTACTTTCCATTACTCTTTTTACTCAAAATACCTCTACCAGCATTAATTTCTTTAGCTGGAAGCAAATTATTATTTCTCAAAAGAAAAAATATTCACAAATTCACCAATCACGAAATGTTCTTAATTCTACCTGCAGCTTTTTTTGCTTTTTATTTTATTTTTCTTTGCAAGGCTCAGATGGGAATCAGGATGACGCTAATGCTATTCCCGCTCATGTATATTTTTAGCGGAAAGTTTTTTAAAAGAATCAAGTCACCAATAGCCCTAGGATTAATATTGTGGCTCATTATTTCTAATTTGTCTTATTACCCACGTTATATTCCCTACTTTAATGAATTAGTCACACCACGTATTAACGCTTCTAAATATTTTGCCGATTCCAATCTAGATTGGGGCCAGAATCAAAAGTTGATTCAGGACTATCAAATGCAACATCCGAATATAAAAATAAATCCTTTTAATCCCGTTACTGGCAAAGTCGCTATATCTGTGAATTTTGTTTTAGGAATTGTAGATCCCTATCGTTTTGCTTGGTATGAGTGGATTCAAAAGAATCTCAAGCCTATCGGCCACGTGGGTTATTCTTATTTAATCTACGATGTCCCTCCACAAGCGCTAATTGAATTAAGAACCACCTTACCCCTTATCAAACAACGCATCCACAAAGAATTCAATCCCGACTGAGACTTTTAGTGCCGTGTGACCTATATCGAAGAGCAACCTAGATAGACCTATGAAGATCTGGTATATTAGGCGTTCGAGTTTAAGCGCCCGTGGCCTAATTGGATAGGGCATCTGACTTCGGATCAGAGGATTGTAGGTTCGAATCCTACCGGGCGCATAAACTATTTGTAAGCGGTAGGATTCAGGGTGCCTTGTGAGGCACCCGCCGACAAGAGAGTGCTCCTATCCGTCGCACGTCGACTTACCGGGCGCATAAACTATTTGTAAGCGGTAGGATTCAGGGTGCCTTGTGAGGCACCCGTGGGCAAGAGAGCGCTTTCTGTCGGCTCACTAACTCGCCGCCGTGCGAAACATTGCTCCTTATTCGTCGCAATCGCACTATCGCACGTCGACTTACCGGGCGCATAAACTATTCACCGCTACGTCATCCTGAACCACGCGAAGCAAGTGGTGTGAGCCTGCCTACCGGCAGGCAGGGATCCCCCAGAAAATCTTTTAGACTTTGGCCTAATAACGGCAATAATTAATTTTATGTAGATTGTGTCGTTTGTTGAATAGTGCGTTTAAGGACTTGTAGGATGAATTGCATTGGGATGGCTTGAATAATAGGCCATTGATGGATGATGCGCTTTTCCGCTTTAGCAATATTACTAAGCAAGTTGATATATTGAACTCGATTAGCTATTTTTTGACTAATATAGCCATTTCTACGATTTAATAGCCTGTCCATAATGAATACATTATAGGTAGGGCTGAAGATTAATTTTTGTATGTCGGGATTGGTCAAGCCTATAGATTCAAGCAAACCTTGATATATAGGCTCAGACCATTCAGCTAATTCATTTTCATTAATGGCTGGGATATCAATATGGCTGCCCACACCCTTTGCGGTATCAGGGGGGCTCAAAGTCACAATATACCTACCCTTAGGCTCTTCTAATAGAATGAAACTATTCGCACCATATTTTTCTATTATAGACAGCAGCTCATAGCGCTGTTGACCTTGGACTTCGCCCAGATAAAAAGTCGTTGTAGGTGCAATTTTTCGAATAACTTTTAAGCTCAATACCAAATTCCTCAATTGAAGTTCCATTACATCTATATCCGTTATTTGCTCTAATAAGTCCGGATGAACATACACTTCTCTATCCAATAAGCGTTTTTGACCACTGGGGTCCACCCATTCCAAATCACGCATATAGTCTCTTTCGGCCCTTTGTCTTTGCATGCGATTGGTTAATGCACTTCCCTCTACAAATTTAGCTCTCAATGTCTTCTGATCATGTCTATACTTCTGACGAATATCCTCAGCCACACTTTTTCGAATACTAAACCCACCCAAATGCAATACATCTTCCCCATCATCTCCCAAAGCCACAGTCGGAAACACCAAACCCGCCCTCAATGCCAAAGCATGCCCCCCATCAAACCTATCCCTAAACACCTCCCACAACCCCAAAACAAAGATCGCCCTAGACTCATAATCCGCCCTGTTCGATTCCAATGCAAGTAGACTATCAACAGCCTCGATTTTAGCCAACCTACTACCACCATCTACGGAATCATCCCTGGAACTTTGATTGTCGTTTGAATTAGCCATTTCTTGTAAAGGTTGAATGTATTTCTTATCGTAATCAGCTGTTTGGAATGCCTCCATATTCGATGGGTCATCAATTAAATCTTGGAGCATATCCAAAACTTTATTAAGGTCATCTTTGGACACAGGCCCTTCAACCCTAAAAGTTATCCAATCATAAAAATCAATTCCCAAAGCTAATATCTCGATAGGAAGTCTTGCAGAAACAAACTGTTCCATACCTTTCTTTTGAACAAAAATATCCACACCCAATATTTTCTTTACGTTATTAGAAAAGTATGCGATTGCTCCTGACGGCTTGGAATGCATTGCTGAAGCATGCAATAAGTGCATATCACGGTCTACATTCGATGGTGCTTCTGAGCCAACGGATATTTCTTGAAGTGGAGCATCCATCAATGCTTCCACAAAATCTGTGCGTACAGGCCCAAGTCTATTCAAGGCGGTATTGGGTTGTTCTAAAGGGTCGCCGGGATTAATCCAACCCATGTTTCTGAAATCGCTCAAATACCAAATATTAGATCCATCTGGCCTGCTCAATACTAGAGGAACTTTTGCTCTTCCAATAGTGGCAATTTCGTCTAGACTCTCTGCTCGAATACGGTGTAATTTGGGATCTACATCTATGCGTTGGGAAACACCCGTCGGTAAGACGCCAATGCCATCAATTTCATTCAAAGAGACTAAATATAAAATTAGGCTTAAGTTAGCAGATCCTGACTCAAGCATGACATCATGACCATCAATTTTGAACCCCTCTACTGTAAAATATTCTCTATTATTAGAAATTTGAATCGAAGTTATACGGTCTTCCAAAGCAACCTTGTGATATACCAAAAATATCTGACCTGATTCATCACTAACTTGTCCAAGTTTTACAAAATAATTCAAC
The DNA here is from genome assembly GCA_047639455.1 of Candidatus Omnitrophota bacterium. Lineage (GTDB taxonomy): Bacteria > Omnitrophota > Gorgyraeia > 2-02-FULL-51-18 > JAGOUK01 > JBLINS01. The sequence continues at coordinate 7,797 of JBLINS010000061.1, read as the reverse complement.
TCACCTTGATTGATACGCGCTATATAAGGTTGATCCCATTGATCTAAAGTGGGTAATAATAAAGTGTCTTCTGATTGGTTTAATATCTCAAAGTCGAGCTCTGACTCGGTGTATTTATTTTTAAATTCCTCAAGATCAAATAAAATAATTGGCCACACACCACCTCCCACTTCACGATCACCAATAGTCGAGCGCATAGCACTCAACCAAAATAATTTACCCTCTAAATCAAAATTAGTCATTCCAATGGTCTGGCCATCGAGGAATTCAATCGATTTGGTATATCTCCGTTGAGCTACAGGATAGGTGGCTTCAATTGCCTTCGCTGGATGAAGCGGCATATTATTTAAAAATTTTGCCCCTGCATCGAATTGCCTCAAAGTAAATGACTGAAAACTTTTTTCAGCCTCAAGATCGCGCTTACTTTCGCCCAATACCCTAACAAGCTTAGGACTTATTTTTTCAAAAACAATATAATTGTCTAGATTCAATTCATCCTGCAAAACAATAAAACGGCTCAACGTAGCTCTATCACGCAAAACGCGTACAGGGTAACCTCTGCGACCTAATACTTTGCCAATATTAATCTTCACTGAACCTATAGATAATAACGTATTCTTCATAAGTGGCCTTGAAAGCCTTTTATCTAATTTAACCTTGTCCCTTAAAATCCGCACCACATCCCGCGCTCTTTCAACCCCACCATCCGCTATATCCGCAAATATATCATCGGCATCAACTAATTTTTTGCTCTTAGAGTCAGCCATCCTAGAAGCATATTTTTTAGACCTAGAATCACCTTGGGCTTCCCCTGCAGCTAGTCTAGATTTGAAATAGCCTTTGAGGAATAGTGTCTCGGCTTCTTTTCTGTTAATTTTGTATCGCTTTTCAAAATTAAGCTCCTCTCGGATCGCCGCTACAATACGCTCTGTTTCATCTTTAGGAAAAGATATACCGGCTAGATTATAATCAACCAATTGTATTTGTAGCCTTTCTTTTGAATCCTTGTCTACAGCCGGTTTTAAAGTCCAGAATATATGCCTACCATTAAGCACCATTCCCGCTTCCTTTTTAATCGTCAAATCATTATGCGTGATTCCATGCTCATGCATTTTTTTTAATTTTTTCCCAAATAATTCAAAGAAATCACGCGCTACTTCCTCTGAAGGCAATGATTTGCGACTCAAAGCATCACCTTCGGCGCTATTCATCAAAAGATATGGCCACAACCTATGAAAATAAATTTGAGACCAAGGTGCCGTTGCGTCAAGCAAATTTGCCGCTCCTAAAGCCTTAAATTCATTCTTATAAATTTCTAGAGTATGCGATAAATTGATTATCCAATCTATGGGATGTGGAATCCATGAATCTGCCAAATTACGCCTAATTGGATTCTTCAAAATAACGACTTTTTCACCACCCTCATGGTCGGTAATGGTAATACTACGCACACGATGTGCCACATTAATGGACTCTATTGTTAATTGTGACGTCGCACCCCTATCAATAACCTCAATACCAGCAACTTCATCCGCCTCCAATCCCACAAATCTCAATACGCGCTTAAGAACTCCTCTAGGCAAAGACTCACCACTCAACCCAACTTTTTCTGCTTCACCCTCTGCCATCCTCACAGTTTGAGGTTCAGTTTGTGGAGCTATGCGAGTTTGGTCTAGACGACGGATATGGTAAGAGCCTACCCAGGCATCAGTGCTATCTTGAAATTTGTGGCTACTCACATCCCATTGAGGGCGAAAGTTATGGAATTGCTGATGATATGAGGGGTCCTCAGAATTGGGGTCATAAGAGCCTCTTGTGGCTAGAATGACTTCTAGCATGTCTTGTGCAGGTAAAAGGTAATAATCGGGTAATGCCTTTTCCTTTTCTGACGGTGGCATATTCCATAAATGGGCCTGGCCACTTGTGGTCAAAACATCGTTTAACCCTTTGGCCAAACGCCTCAACTGTTGGCCCTTATAATCCGCATCCCATATTTGAACAAAGGGCCTATCGCGATTTGAATCTTTTTCAGACAAATGGGTATAGGACGGCATATTCCATAATAAGTGATCCACCTTTCTTTCTAATGCAATCACCTCACCGCTTGCATTCACTATATTGTCATGCTGTATAGCATTAATATTGAAGCCAGCCCATTTTGCTGTTGCTCTTACATTTGCACCTTCTAAAGTACTTTTATAAAAAGCAGACAATTGACCACCTTGCCCTGGGTCTAATCTCAAAGAAGCTATCCAGGCATCCAATCCCGAACCGGGCCCACCAATCAAGATATGCTGATTTGGCTTTATACTCTTATCTGTATATATTTCTTCGTGATATCTGCTATCTAAATCAAAATATGCAGTATAGGCAGCCGGATAAACCAAAGGAAAAACAGGCAATATAACTTGATGAAAATCTGGATTTGGGGGACTCTCTTGAATCACTCGACTATAACTAGAGATATTAAATGCACGTAGTCTTAAATCGCCTGTGCTTTTTTCTAATTCCGCCAAATAATAGGGCGTAGCATCCATAGGCGCCACATCATTAGCCACATACTTTAAAATGTGATTTCTATAACTTACTATATCACTGTTATCTGAGCTGACTTGATCATTAAACGCATCCCAGTTCTCAAGATCATCCAATACATGTTTATTGGTCGATGACTCCAAATAATAAGGACTTAAATCTAAGTATTTACTATGAAACGGGTATTTTTGAGCGGGGGTCAAGTCTGAAGGTAATATAGCTACTAAATGTTTATGCTCATTGAATAATAAGTCATATTGATTATTTGCATTTAAGAGAACTTTTAATAAAGCGGGACCCGTTTGCATTTCTGGGATTTCATGATCTGGGCTGGGTATTCTAATACGCACAATATGTATATTATTCTCAGGGTCAGGCTCAACCTCAACAACCTCAGCCGTATTCAATCTTAATTCATCCAACAAATACCATACCGGCATATCCTCCGTAGCTCCACCATGCGCCAAATCTAATTCACTTAATAAATTAGCCTGCGTCATCCGAGATGGCTTTATTATGTGTGATTGTTGGGATGTGGCTGATTTATGACGTACTGTGTATATGTAATTGTTATAATAGTTCTGAACGCGGTTCTGATAACTCAACTCAACATCAAGCCCCAACTCAATCAAGCTAATATAGAGCTTGTCATCACTATAATCATCCCAGCGGCCATCACTTGTATGCCATAAATATGCTTGGCCATTAACCGCCAATCTATCTTCCAATTGCGACGTGTATTCAAGATAAAATGAAGTTTGGTCATGAAATTCTTCCAGAAAATATTGTACATCTGAATCAATGTAAGAAGGTCCATTTGCTACTATGACACGGTACTTATTATTACTTGAATTAATTTTGGAACCATCCTGTTGGTATATGGACGCAGGCATTCCAGCTATAGATGCTAAGGCTTTGGCATTGGCTATCGCCAATGGATTAATATCACGCGCTTCATAATTCAAATCATCACGCTTACCCGAAGCTAGCCACATCATCCACAGCCAATACCCAGATCCAGTTGTGTCATCAATTAAGTGATCTCCCGGGCCCAATTGTTGCTTTCGAATTGAATTAAAAACATGGCTGACCAAATTAACACCATCACGCGGAACAAAAGAAATGCCCACTTCGGGTTTAGACCTAAAGGTACGCCAGGCGTTATGATCTAGATCTTTCGTTTGTAATCCAGTTTCTGTTGTTTGATAGACAAAATTATCGAGATTGCCTGGTTCTGCTGAGTAATACGCGGGTGAATAAACCGTTGGAAATACTGGGATAATAATTTGTTCATGCTCATCTGATTCTTCAAAGACTAATGATAATAAATCTCTTAAATCAGTATGTAAATTTGTATTTAATAAATCTTTGGGATAAAAGGGAACCAAATCGATTCGACCTGTCGTTTTGTGAATTTGCGCATAAACAAAAGGGACTTGGCTATCTTTATTCCACTTACGTTTTATTTGGAATTGTATTGAAACAGTGTCATCTATATAATCCTGAATGATCTCACGATTAGCATCACTACTATTCAATAACCTTTTCCAAGAGCGTCTTTTTTTAGGACCAAATTGGTTAAGTAAATGATTAGGTGCATAATAATTAGAAAAGTCAAAATAAAAGTATTTATTCTTTGCGTTGGCCTTTCGACTCAATACGGGAATAATGGCAATGAGTTGGTGAGATGCATTATAGATTAAATCATATTGACTCACACCGGCCAATTCTCTGGACAATACATCCGCTAAACCAAATGGTGTGTCGTCTGCATGTATTTGAACCCGCACTACATAAGCCCCATCATCCAAAGTCTGCGAAGAGACCTTATGACTCGCTCCGGAAAATTCAAAGAACTTAACTAATTCCAATGCCGGAGTTGCCGCAGCTGCCCTCAAACCATTTGCATGTAATTGCTCTAACGTAAGTTCGTCTTGGGCTTTCTTCTTGGTCATACGCGTTGATGACAAGTAAGCAATTGTTATGGGTGTTAACTGATCAAATCCCATAGCTTCAAATGAACGACTATCTTCTATAACTTCAACAATATACCCGCGTCTTTTTAAGGAGGTAATCATTTCTCTCTGGGCTTTGTCGCGGTAAGTCGGAAAGTCATCCTGCGACAATTGAATCATAATAATTCCCTTTGCCTTTAATAAGGCATGCGCTTCATTTAAATAAAAGTCTATTCGTTTAAGAAATGGTTGTTTTAGGATGATGACATCCATGCCATCAACTAAATTGGAATATTCCGCAGGAATATCAATCACCCAAGGTGAAGTAATTCTATCCTGCCTTGGCCTTTGTTCACTGATTTTTTGCCAATGATCATCAACAAAATTAAGCCTCGTTAAACCAAATGCAGAATCAAGAGCATAGGCTTGATTCACTTCAATAAAAGGTCTAAGAATATCTGCAAACGCTATAGTTACATCAGGTTTAGATTTAAATTCTGTATCAGTACCGCTACCCAAATCCATAATAGTAGCTTCATCTTTACCCAAGAATTCCTTTACGTATCGACCAAATTCCGCAGGTGTCCCAAAACCTCTTCCACCTGAGTCCCTTGGTCCAATCTCAGCTTCCCTGGCCATACGGCTATATGAGTCTTTTTTTGGTAGGTATTCTTTTATGTCGACAATATATTTAAAGGCTTTGTCTCTAAGAGTGGGGTTTTTGAGACGGGATCCAACTTCGGATGCGAGCCGTCCCAATAAGGGTATTGCTATCAAACCTAAACCACGTGATTTGTATTCAGATGTGTCTAGACTGGAATAATGTCTTAGAGTGGCTTGACCAACAACTTCTAGAATATTTTGTCCATAAGTGGGATTAATAGTCTCAGATCCCTGTAATGAGCCAAGCACTTTCCTAAAGTGCATTAACGTGGTGAATAAAATATAATCCTCAGCCGTATGATTAGCCATCAAATGTTCATCGAGTATAAATGTATTCAATAAACCTTTATCTGCTTGCCAATTGAGTGGAGCAATCCATTCAGAGATTTGGGCTTCCCATGCCTCCAAACTCCTGGATCCAAAGCGATTGGATGACAATGCAGCTAATAGATTTATTTTCTGATTCTGATTTAAGCTTGTTACTAATTTTTCTTTCTCTTCTTTGCTAATAGCCTGGTATTGAGTGGGTACGTCTTTCATCTCACCCAGCACAACTCCCTTTTGCAATAATTCTTCAATACTTGGTTTGTTTAAATAAGACCATAGCCAAACAATGCCCCCAATTAAAGGCAATCCCACTAATACAAGTTCTAATCCCACGATCAATTTACGTCTGCCAGGATCGACAATCCACTTCACCACAGGATCAAAATCATAGATATCATCACCGTCTGCCATACGTACTGCACTAAAATCAGCCCAGGTGGGTTGCTCTAACCATTCTTCAAAATGCTCTCGCGCATTACTTTCTCTAGATTCGAAATAAGTCCAGGCATAAATGTAGAAATTCATGGCATCTCGACCTTTTTGTTTAATAATGTCAGCTATATTCGCTCTACTGTCTTCGAATTGCTCAATTATCACTTCATATTCAACATCTTTTACATCTAACGCTAATAGCGCATCCCCACCAACTAAAAGAAGTTGTTCATCAAGTGGTGTATTATATGTGCCATTTTTTTTATGATAGTTATTGAATAAATAGCTTTCATAACTTAATATTCCATTGCGCATGAATATAGTTGCCCAACCCAATAAAAGCTCATCTTCATCACCTCCTTTGGGATAGTAGTGTTCATAACCTAAACGAATAAAATCCATATTGTTTCTTAATAATTCCTGAATACGATTTAAGAATCCTAAATTATTATGTAGCTGATTGAGAATCATTAATTCTCTCTTACCAGATATGCCTCTAAAGGGTCCTGATTTTAATAATTTGAATTCACTTAAGTAGTGAGACATATAAATTGAAATTCGAATAATACCTGCACGCATCATGCTTAATGTGTCAGGACTAATTTCTATTTTGGGGGAATTAATTGCTTGGAACAAAAACTGAAGGTTCTTTTCTACAATTAAATAGTCATGTTCAGTATCACGAAGTGTTGATGACATGTGAACTGCATGCAAATATAAACTATAGGCAACGGCACGATATTTATATTCACCAGGCAATGTTTTGAGTGTATGTGAATATTTAACAAATGTATTATTATTGCTATAATAAGGCTTTAAAGCTCCTGCAAAAAGAGAGGGTAAGCTCAATACATTCTTTGTGGTTGGATGTGCATTGTATTTAGTGATAATGGTATTCAGCCCTTCAACCTCGTCTTGACTTAATAACTTTTCTTTACGATTCCTATCCATTACAAATAAAGCTAATCCGTAAATAATATCTAATATTTCTACTTTCTTATCCAGCTCTCCTTTAGCTGGACGTAGTAATTTCTCTATGTCATCAGAGTGAAAAGCTTTTAATGAGTCTTGCATAGCCACCCCCAATTTGTGTGGACCACTTTTAGAAATTAAATCAAATGCAGCATTCAACTGGCCTTGCGACCTTGATGAATTATCAAGCAATGCATGCACCTCATCGAATAATCCTGCCAAGTCCTTTTTCTCAAACTCAGGCCGTTGTGACATGCGAGAGCTAGAAGCAATACTCTCAATGACCTTATTAATAGAATTCGGATTCAAAGCCCTAGCAAGTCGCGAAGTGGTTAATTCACCTCCTGCTTTAACAGGTTTGAGCGACATGGCATTATTAGCATTCATTATTCCTTGCTCATCTTTTACATTAGGCACTAATTGAGCGAGAAGCATTTTTTCGTAGCGGGGGTAGTTGGTTGTGTGGAGGACTTGAGGGGTTATGGATATGAAGGATATATTATTTTGCTTGAATAAGGCCTTTAGGTGAGTAGCGTGGTATCCGCCAGCGATTAAGACGCCTTTGTTCAGCCCCTCTTGCTCTAGTTTTTGATTCATGGCTTGCAAAAAGGCTTGGTCGCGTTTATGGGTTAAGGCGTAGAATTGAAGAGATTTTTCAACGAGCACTTCTAAGTCTTCTTCATAAAAAAGGGCTTTGTTCTGATCGCTTTTTAATTCAAGGATGAATTCATTTAATTCAGCTGTGATGGTTTGAATGGGTTTGGTTGGTGAGGCTAATATTAAACTTTGGTATTCTTCTGGGCTTATTTGGAGTTGAATGAGTTTGGTGATTATATTCAATTGATCAGCCAAATTATATAAGGTTATTTCTTTGGAATTCTTGGCCAATACCCGCATCATCAAAGCTTCAAAT
>JBLINS010000060.1:0-12335 GCA_047639455.1 Candidatus Omnitrophota bacterium | reverse complement strand
AATATTCTGCACTTAAATCATTGAGTATTGAAACGGCTCGTTTTGGCTGATCGCCTAATCCCAATGCGCGCGCGTATTCATAACGGATCTCAAATGATTTTGGATAGTTGCTGTACAGAGGTTCTAAAACCTGTTCGGCTAGCTTATACTGCTGAGTTTCATTTAAACTCTTGGATTTTCCAATTGCAATATTTTCCTCGATTGTATTTTTTGCGGCAAATGCCTCTGGGGCATAAAAAAAGCCTGCTAAAATAATGATGCTGATCATTGTTAATTTTGTCTGTAAATATTTCATAGTTTATCAACCGTTTGTTTAGTCTCAGCCTCCGCCAAATTGTAGTATTTCAAAGCCTCATCGTTTTTCCCGAGAAGCCTCAGACATTCGCCTATCTTGAACAATAGGTCACGATTACTATTATCTTCTAAATACTTGTAATAAATGGTCAAAGCTAGATCATAACGCTCAGACCACATATAAATATCACCCAAAAATTGTCCAAGCTTCGTAGTCTGATAATTTTCTGACATTAGCGATTCTATTAGCGGAATGGCTTGATTGTACTTGCGTTGCCATGCAAGCACTTCGCCGAGTGACCATCGTATTTCTTGATCTAAATCTTTCTCTAGCACATATCTAAAAAGGCTTTCTGCCTGTGAATACATTTTGTGGTCATAATAAATATATGCCATAGCGTTCCAATCACGTACATCAGCACTAGGTTGATTGATTTGCCCCTGAAGTTTTCGGAAATGTTTGTTTAAGAATGTTGTCTTGGATGAATCCCGATCAATCTCATGATATGCAGTTGCTATAGCTTTAACAATAATGTGATCAAATGAATATCGTCCATAAGAAGCTAATAAAGTAGGAATGGCCTTATGATATTTTTCCTGCTTCATAAATTCCAGCCCTGATCGATTCAGGTTTTCCGTCGTTTGAGTTGCCCAATAAACGGCCGTTGTCCCCATAATAATAATTAAGGTTCCCAATCCTACAATGAATATGCGACCCATTCTATTCACCTATAAACCCGTGTGCTGCGAACAATATCAGACACTCCTATCCTTTAAGAAACTTAAGTTAGATTATTAATTAAAAACGACTTTGTATTCAATGCCTACTCCCAAGCTATCTTCATTACCCTTGCGATACTCGTTACGTCTATATTCGGCAATCGCATACCAGTTATCAAGTACGCGCACCCCGAGCTGATGCTCTGTAACCAAAGCGGGATTATTCGGCCCACCAAAGGTATGATCCGCAAATCCAGAAATGTAAACCCGATTGTCGAACCAACCGGGAAATACATTGACCCGATAAACATGCTCCATTTGCCAAACATAATCACCATGCGTCTCATCATCCCATTGAACCGCATGAAAATTAATTTTGTAAGTCATATTCAAAGCACCTAGGATTTTGTCTAGATATGGCGTTTCATGAATCCTCCATTGAGGAGCCAATCGCAACCTGTCATTATTATCAGGTGATCTGAGATTCCACTGGATATTCCATGCAATAGGCCTTGTCTCCGGCGGTGCCCATGTAAGATTTTGCTCACTATAAAAATCTTCAAAGTCCGTATAATCAGAATCATTAAAGTCATTGAAGAAGTTATTTAAACTAAAATATGAGATGTTATTCGGTAGAGTCGCCGCAATGTTCACAGTCATTACAGAGTACTTTTCTATATCGTAGTACCAATTAAAGTCAATAAACCCTTTACTCGCTTTGGATGAATTCTCAATCCATGTTGGGAGAACTCCTTGCATCTCAAGAACTTTTTTTGCTGAAGCATCAATTCGCTCTTGGTATTCATTGAAATTATCGGATTGTTTTTGACGTAATCGTTTGATTTGTGCCTTAAGATCATCGACCTCATTGGCCCACACAGGATATGTCACTGACACTGCCAAGCAGCTGATCAATAGCGTTATAGTTAAGCACTTTATTTTAATTTTCATTCGTCCTACTATCCTTCTTTGGATTATTAAGTTTCACTTGGCTATCTTCCCATTCCTTTAACGAATCAGCATTGAACCGCCATTTGCTGCCAATTCTAAAACCAGGAATCATTCCATTCTGAACGAGTTTATACACCGCCCTAGTGCTTATCCCAAAACGCTCCGCAATGTCCGCAACGGTTAAATATCGATTATGTCTTTCATCAACCATACAAACCATCCCCTGATTCACTATTGTTTGTGAATGAATGCTATTATTAGTTTACATATTAAATATAGCTCAAATTTCTCAAAAATTCAAGCAACTGACTAATTTTTCTTTTAATGTCTACTCACAGGTTCTAAAACTTATTAATGCTTATAAATGATAAAGATTAATAATGTGATACACGTTAATAATTAGTATTCCAAATATTTAGATACATAGGCATGGAGAGCTGGGCTCCTTATTGGATGTGGAGATAATGTGCTTCGTATTAAATACCGTTGGATTTCTGGTTTCTCAAAATATCAATCAGAGCGTTATTTAAATTTACGAATTCAAAGCAATACTTCTGATCGAGTAATTTCTTTGGAATAGCCCTTTGGCCTTCAAGCAACATGCTAGACATTTCTCCAAGAACTAAGTGCAGGGCAACGCCTGGAACAGGAAGCCAAGAAGGCCTGTGCAATCTCCTCCCTAATTCGGAGCAAAAATCATGCATAGTAACAGGGTTAGGTGCCGTAACATTAACGGGTCCTTTGATCTTCACATTTTCTAAACTAAAAAGTATCGCTCCAACTACGTCGTCACGATGAATCCACGGAAACCATTGCCGACCAGAACCCAAAGACCCTCCTGCAAATAATTGAAAGGCTAAGAGCATTTTTGAGAGAGCGCCACCGCCATGCGCAAGAACGATGCCCATCCTCAAAAGAACCGTCCTTACTCCCATTTGTTCTGCAACTGTAGCTTCTTTTTCCCACAAAGCACAGGTATCGGATAAAAATCCATTCCCCCGAGGACTTGTCTCCACTACATCGCCATCAGGCACATTGCCGTAATAACCCACTGCAGAGGCATTAATTAATACCTTAGGTTTTTTTGTGGCTTTCTTAATAGCTTCAATGATAATTTTGGTGCTATCAACGCGGCTATTCAATATGTCGGCTTTCCGCTTAGAACTCCATCGTTTATCAGCTATGGGCGTGCCGGCAAGATTAATAACAGCGTCGCTTGTTTCTATGTAATCTGCCCATGCATCCAAAGACTTGCCATCCCACCTCTGGCAACGCACACTACTATCAGTACTTATCTTATCGCGACGAGATAAAAGAACAACTTGATGCCCTCGATTCTTTAATTGAGAAACTAAATATTCCCCAATAAAACCCGTCCCCCCAGCTACTAATATATTCATCACCCAATTCCCTCTGATGTACTCGAAGCGTAAATGCCCCAAAGAACCCATGCGATCAACGGAACGCAAACAAGTCCGATAATGACAACATAAAGATTAACCTTCATAGGTTATATCCTACCGTGGCTCATTAATCACATTGCCATATTTTTTTTGCAAGTCTCTTAGCACTTAAAAAGGCATCTTCGACACGATCTCCTAAACACCAATCACCGCAAATCGCCAAGCAATTCCGCTGATCCATTAAAAAATTACTTGAGGCACTCATTTCTGTCATTGCATACTTCCATTTATGAATTTCCATATGAATGGGGGTAGGTAATTCTGAAGCTAACAATTCATCTAACTCCTTAACCAACATTGATTGCACCTCAATGTTTACTATATCCATATGGTTTTCGGCCCAATCATTCGTGCTGTGCACAACAATAGATGTGTGTTGTTTTTTGGGTGTGCCACCCTGATGTGCAGCAATCCAACCTATACTAGAATTTTTCACTTTAGCAGCCTGCCATGAAAACGGCCACGGACCCTCCAAGCCAATCAGAAGTGAATAACAACCCTTCATTCTTATAGATTTTAATACTTTAATTTCCGAAAAAGTGTGTGGTGTAAGCGCGAGAGCTTGAGGAGCGGGCAAAGCCAACGCAACCCATTGAAATAACCCGTAGCAAATACCATCTTCAGAAAATAATTGCCAATTACCGTCTTTTTTTTGAATCTTGATGATCTTAGTATTTAATCTAATATCTAAATCCATGGACATTTTTTTGGCCAGACTAGTCATCTTGGGTGTGGGCATATAATGTGGCTCAGGCCATTGGAGCTCACAAGGCTTTTTACCTTTTTCAATAGTTGCAATTCTTGGATTCCACATTTTTATAAGTTTAAGCTCTATGAAAGGCGCAATAAATGACTTAAAATCTTTTGAGTGCACATTAAAACATTGTGCTCCATGATCAAACTGATAAGAATCTCTGCGGCGCGTTGCCATACGCCCGCCCACACCTTGAGACTTCTCAAAAATAACTACGTCATATTTTTCCTTTAGAGATTTTGCTAAAGTCAATCCTGAGATGCCGGCACCAATCACAGCTATACGATTTATATCTATATACACCTACTATCATAAGCCCAATGCAATACTGCTTGCCTTTGCCTCTTTCGGCATTCCAAGTCTCTGGGGTAACAATTGTTTTTTATTTGGGTCACATGGCGCCTAATAGCTATCCAACGCCCAATCTGATGATCGTCTATCTCGGGAATTCTACGGCCCCTGTAATAGCGACAATACCACTGAAACCAGCCTCGCGGGTCTTCCTCAAAAATCCAACCATTTTTCCTCCAAATGCCGAGCGACTGACTCGCATTGACTCCAAATAAATTATACTTTGGATCATGCTTATCCGGGTTTAGCTTAGCATTCTTAAACCACGCTTTTGGAAACTCCTTACGGCAATCCGTCATATACTTGCCTCCAAAAACACCTAATTCAAGCATCTGGATGGGTGTGAGCTGAGGATTGAACCTTGTATCAAAATTCAATCCCTCAGACTCACGCAAAAAATAATGATAATTATTCTGCATCCTGTCATTAACTACAATCTTCTTTTTCATACTTTATCTCTATTCTTCAGATACTGTGCTAACCTCGGAAGAACCCGATGTACCTTCGTTGCTTTTACTCATCCCACAAGCTTGGGCATTCAAAGCATTTAGTATAGTAATTATGCTAAATAACCCAACCAACATCATTATCTTTTTCATAGTCTTCTCCTCTTTTATTGTGACTTTCTTATAATTTGGGAAATCATCCCGCCAAAGACATAGGCGTGAAATGGGATAATCATATACCAATAAACAATCCCCCATAATCCTTTTGGTTTAAATCTCGCAATTTGACTTATAAATAAGCCTTCGTCTTCACTATCATCAATCCGGAATTCCAATGTCGCACACCCCGGCAATTTCATTTCAGCGACAAGGAGTAAACTTTTTTCCTTTTCTAATTTAGCAACCCGCCAAAAGTCTAAAGAATCGCCCACTTGAAGGTTTCGTTGATCACGACGCCCACGACGAAGTCCAACGCCACCAACGAGTCGATCCAGAGTTCCTCTCAAAAGCCATAGGAAATTAGCGTGATACCAACCATTAGCGCCGCCGATTGATTCAATTGTTGCCCATAGTCTTTTCCTGTCGCCTTTAAAATTTAGGGAGCGCTCATCCTTAAAAATTGTTCCGCCTGACCAATCCGCATCACCGGGGGTGGCCATCTCCACTGGCGGAAGCTTACCTGCATCCGCCCAATAGGTAATCACATTATTGTCTTCTATTCTTTTAATGGCTAATGCGATAGCCTGACGAGGACTCAAAAGCTCTTGGGAAATGATTGTTTTTATTCGGTTATCTTTACAAACCACCGGATTTTTCAAACCTTCAGCAAGTGGTCTGGCTATCGATGCGCTAATGGGGGTAACTAGGTGAATCCAATACGAGCTAAGGCGAGGTGTAAGCACTGGCACAGGCAACATGATTCTGCGCCTTAAACCAGCTTCTTCTGCATAAGTGTTCATCAATGATCTATAGGTAAGAACTTCCGATCCTCCAATATCATATGTTTCTCCAGCGGTCTCTTCATGTTCCAAACAGCCCACCAGATATTTGAGCACATTTCGTATGGCTATGGGTTGATTCGGCGTGCTCACCCATTTAGGCGTAATCATAATAGGCAAGCGATCTGTGAGATATCTTAAGATCTCAAATGAAGCACTGCCTGATCCAATAATCATCGCAGCCCTCAGGACCGTCACCGGAACAACACCTTTAGATAAAATTGCCGCTACCTCAGCACGAGATTTTAAATGCTGACTCAGCCCCTCACCTTCATCTCCCAAACCTCCCAAATAGATAATACGTTTTAGATTGGTGCTTGTAGATGCATCGCACATATTGTTGGCGGCTAAGCGATCTGATTTTTGATAATCCTTATTGGAAGAATTCATAGAATGAACCAGGTAGTAGGCCACATCTACCCCTATCAACGCCTTTTCCAGGCTAGTTTTGTCATATACATCAGCGCATATGAGTTCAATATTTTTATTCCGAGCCCAAGCACGTGAATTCATCTTTGATATGGATCTTCCAATAGCAGCAACCTGATAACCAGACTCGCAAAGCAAAGCAACTAATCGGCCACCGACATAACCCGTGGCACCTATGACCGCAATTTTTCTATTATTCATACTCACCACCATTTTTTTTTGCGAAACAGTTCTTCATAACTCTTTCCCTGTGATCAAATATAGCCTCCAGCTGTTTCTTAACATAGCATTGGTGAATGAACTCTCCGAGAAATCCATGCGGCATTTGATAGTGAACCTCATCCTCAATGAGAGTACCTTCTGGCACGACCTCAAAACGATGCAAGTGATGCCAATATGCGTAGGGGCCTCTCATTTGCAAATCAACAAAATAATGAGATTCTTTAAAGCGTGTGATTAACGATGTCCAGCGCATTGGCAACCCAAATAGGCTTATGGAGTAATCGATCACCGTGCCAACATGCATTGGTATAAATCCAGGGGTCAGGATTTGAAAGGATAATTCTTTGGGTGTGAGCTTTTCTAAATTCTTTGGGTTACTAAAAAATTCAAATACCTCATCGCGTGGCCTGGGCACAAATTGACTTCGTTGGAGTTTATGTATTTTAATCAATGGTTCACCAGAGGGTTAGCTGCATTACTTTTATTTCTCTCCGAGACTTCAATTCGATGAAACAAAAATTCTGCAATATCTTCCTCAGCAAAAGGCCAAATATACGATAACTTAATATGAGGATATTTTTTTCTCGCCTCAACGATGGCCTGGGGAATATCTTTATCAGAATGGCTTCCACCCCTTATCATCATCGGGGTAATCACCATAATTTCATCAGGGCTCATTTGTATCGCTCGTTCAAAAGCATCCTCGATACTTGGACTTGCAAATTCATTAAACGCACATATAACTGGGCAATCTGCTTTCTGACTTAAATTTTTAGCTACGAGTTGCGACGCTATGGAAAATGGGTCATTCTTACGATTTCGAGGCCAATCTCGCATATCTTTCTCTAAATAGACATATCTTTCATAATCGCTGGATTTGAAATCTGTGTTCGAATCATTGTGAAAACGCGACATTAACCGAAAAAACTCCACCTTATCTCTCGGGGGATAATCAGACGGGGGCATGCCGTGAGAAACCATAATAATTACTTTATTTAACTGCTTCATAATCATTCTCTCTATTAGATATCTGTTAATACTCAGGTAAATATCATCCGATTAAGCATCCGACTTAATACTCATCTCTTTCTTAATCACGTCCAAAACCCCATCCCATAGTTGCCTTCTAGATTCCAAGGCCTTAGATGCGCTTCGAGAAGCTTCTTGCCACTTAATTTGACTATCTTGGCAAAGTTCTACCAAGAGCTCACCCGCTAGTTTGCTGTGACTCTCAGAATCTATTTCTATATGCCTTCGTAAGTAAGCTTTAAATAGCGTTATAGGGAATTCTTTACTATCCAAATTATTAATAAGTTCAATAAACATGTCTGGCACCAAAGCCTCTCTACCTACTAAAAAGTACGCCGCCACTTCATGATCATTTGCGGAATCAATCGCATCAAATGTATTCGCCAAAAAGCTCTCAACCACTCGATTATTCGCCAACTTCCTCACGTCCAAATTCGGCGATATTTTGGAAAAATCATAGAATGATTCAAACCCTTCATTCCAAGCCCCGCATTCTTTCATAGCTTTAACATACCATTCGTAATGACTGATCACCTCTCCGGATTCCATAACGTCAGATTCCTCGACAAGAACGATTTCATTCACGAGCCTGGCTAATTTGGCATTTTCTTTCGGATACCAAATTCTTTGCACATTGGTAAAACGCCTTTGCAACTCCTTTAGTAGACTCATAAAATCCCAAACCGCATAAAAGTGAAAATTCATAAATATTTGGATATTTTTTTGTGTCGTTAAGCAAGCATACATTGCGTGATTAAGAACTTTGTCTCTGGCAGTTGTATTAAATTCATCAAACTTGGTTTTCATTATTTTCCCTAATTTTCTGGTCGATTCCCATTAAAAAACAACTTAAAGTTACCGATCCGACCCTTTGGCCTAATGGCCGTGAGAAGACCTGCTCCCGTATATTTGTGAGAATGGTCTGCGGAGGCATATCAAGGGTAACCATGATGATTGCTTTTCGCGTACTATTCATTTACCCACCTTACCTAATTTCTCATCCATCATATGGGCCTGAGCTCCATTCCGCTTGTGGTCTACTTGTTTATGAATCCAATTAGTAATTATTTTGATCATCTCTTCAGGGTGAGTTCTAAAGAGATCCTCAGCGTGAGAACCGCCATCAATTAATTTAATTTGTTTTAAACCGTTTGCCTTGGCATACAAAGATTGGCTGTGTTGTTTAAAAACAATTCTGTCTTTGGTTCCATGTAACATTAGAATTGGGGCATCGCCAAGATTCAAAATACAATCAATGGCTTTCTTCTTATGATACCAAATCGGCCCAATACGACAACCAACACCTCTCTCCAGAGATCGGCGCTGACATTGCATAGCAGACAGCCTCCACCATTGCATCTCAATTTTTCTAAAGTCCCTAGGCGACCCAACGCATATGAGACCATCTAATTTTTGTTTCTGCGCCTGTTCGATAATCGCTATTGCGCCACCCAGCGAAAACCCTAAGGCAATAATATTCGAATAATTACCCTCAGCATAATCAATCACCGCCCTCAAATCAAAATTCTCCTTGGCTGAGAACGTATAAAAACCAGATGAATCCCCATGACCACGAAAATCAATCGAAATTACGTCAAAACCTTGACTGCAAAGTAGGCTTTCAATCAAACGAAAAGTCAGAGTATTTTTGCTTTGAAAAAATCCGGGCAGAACAAGCACAACCTGCTTGGAGCCAATCTTAGTATGGCGGACTGCGATATTTTGCCCATCATCCGTCCGAAGGAACTTCTCAATCTGATTATCTTTGAGTAACATTTATTTACCCTTTATACCCAATCCATTTATTCGGATTACCTACATGTGTGCAAACCGAACGCGTAACTAAATTCGCACCAGCCCAGGATAAGTCTAATGCCAATATTGCGTTTCCAATTTGATGTTTCTTGCCGATAAAGGGTATAAACAACCAACCCAATAGTGAAAAAGAAGTAAACGCCAATATCGTTATAACAGTTTCAGTGATGGTGACAACTCCTCCAAAAGGAATATTCATAGCAATTAAAAATGCGCTCTGATTCCATAAAATAGAAATGCAGTAACTAGCAATTCCTTGCTTTCCTCTGTTTTGCTTTATTCCTCGAGGCACAAATAGTCTAAACTGATGCCCCTTAATAAATCTAGAGAACTCACCCCTATACATACTTAAGAATATTAGCGAGAGTGAAAAGATTAGGAATGCAGCTAGCTTGCCGCCCGCACGCCCTGCCAAATTTATACTCAGCGCAAAAGACGGCAATAATAGCAATTGGAGAAACACGCCCCGTATCCAGCAATAAAGATATTGCCTGCGACTCATTGATAACTTTCTAAATCGAACCCCAGATTTATAGCTCAAATAATCAAATGGCATTGTATAAACAGAGCACACAATCACAAGCAGGGCATAGGTAAAAAAAGCAGATATTATAGTGAAGTCGCTATATAGCCATTCAAGCTTGAGAGGCACTTCATGCATTAGGGCTAGCCCTGATCCTGCGAATATGCCCCCCGCACAGCTAATCCCAAGTATCTTTCGTATATTTTTGAATGCTCTGTTAGGGTTGCGTATTTTATTATCCATGCCATTATTATGGCTGGGAAACGATACAAAAACAACGCCTTATAAACACCTATTATACACCTATATAAAATAGGTGCTATTGAATTGACTCGAGGAATGTTGCTAAGTTAACCGATTGAGTCGAGATGCCTAGTTTTTTCCGTATGGTATTACGCTGATTTTCAACCGTGGAATGTGATGTATTTAGCAAGCTCGCAATATCTTTCGAACTCAATCCATTCTTAATCATATTACAGAGCTCGATTTCGCGAGGAGATAAGCTATATAACTTTCGAGATAAATTCTCTCCAAACCCACCACTTATATCATCCAAGTTTTTCTGAATTAACTCAATAAGCTTCTTCTCCTTTGTTGATTGGGATTTGCGGGCTAATTTTTTAAGAAGCGGTTCAATCAGTCTGTCTACGTTCTGAGCAATTTTCTTCTCATACCCCTTCTTCTCTAATTCCACCTGACCCACCAGCTCTTTCAAGGCTGTGTTTTTTTGCTCAACTTGCTCGGTACGCTCTTTAACTAATATCTCTAATTGAGATTGGTATTTTTTAAGCTCTTGTTGAGCCTCATGCTCCTTTGTAATATCCGTTTGAATCCCAACATAATGGGTGAGTTTCCCTTGCGGATTAAAAATAGGTGACAGCTTTAATTCATTCCAAAAAAGGGTGCCGTCCTTTTTATAATTACTCAATACAGCAACACATGCTTTCTTGTCCTTAAGTGATTTGCGGATTAGTCTTAAACCTTTTTGGTCACAATCACTACCTTGTAAAAAGCGGCAGTTCTGTCCCACTGCCTCATCAGACTTGTAGCCAGTCATTTTCTCAAATGTCTTATTCACATACACAATTGGGAAATCCAGCTTACCAGCGTCAGCGATGACAATTGCGCAACTAGTCGCATCTAGAGCAGATTCAATAGGTAGATTTTTCATAGAATTTTTATCTTATATCCTTTCCCATGCAAAAGGGCGTTGCCCCATATTATACAGCAACACCTTAAACTGGCTCACCACGAAAAAAGAGCTTCGGCCAACGGTGCTTCACACCCACTCATTGCTGTACTCTAGCTTCACTATAAATAGACGGGATCAGGTCACTCCAATAGGCATTGTCACATAATTGATAAATTCGGAAGCAAAGTTCACGAATCCAAATAAAAACGCCGCGCTTTCAAGCGCGGACTTTTAATCGGCTACTTGAACATGAGTTATAAGAGATCAAATCGTAATTTGGCTACATTTGTATTATTGGGATATCTAGATCCACTATAAACTCAAACTAAATTTAGTTAAATTAAGACAGTCTCTTTATTGATTAATATCTCGCTTGCTTTATTGCTAGTAACTTTAAATAGCCTTATATCAGTCATTTTTCGCAACCTCGCTTACAATGTTATTCTTCTCACCAATGTTACGAATCGTAGCGAGAAGGTAAGCGATATTTTTCTTGGGATTGTCGTCTTTTTTGGATTCGATAACTTCTTTACCCTGCCTGATTGCATCAAGTCCATATTTGTCTTCGAATTTGATTAATGCTACTGCTGCATTGGCATCAGACTGTTCATGAATAATGGCTAGTAGATCTCTAGCTCTTTGAAGTTTTTCTTTACCGTGTTCGTTTTCTATAGCTAGAAAACGGTCTTTTAATCTCTCTGGGTCATAAAGCTTATTAGGGGAATATCGATTGGCTTTTCTGGGGTCTGTGGGATTAGTGGGTATGTCGTCATATTCTACTTCTACGAGGTTTAGCTCTTTGAGGGTATTTGTGCCTTCACTAAAAAACCAGGTTGAGAAGGCATGTTTCTGGGCTAAATGCTCTTGGGAATAAAACCATGTGGGGGGTGTTCTAGATAGGCTTGAATAACCTAGGTTCAATACATAGGCTACTGTTGCTTTAAGGGGCAGTGTTTTTGACCATCTGTATATCCAATAGGTATGGGGTATGGCTATGTATTTTTCTTTGGGTATGTCGTATGGCTTACTTGGATCTTCATAATCATTTAGAGTCACTTCTGCATTGTCTGCGTATTTGAGTGTCACATTGATTAATTTGTATTCTTCATCAAGTTTTTTTAGGGTTCGATTGATATCACGCCTTAGGG
>JBLINS010000059.1:0-12385 GCA_047639455.1 Candidatus Omnitrophota bacterium | reverse complement strand
TGCGCGATAATTGCATACTCTCGCCGCATACCGTCGATGTAGATGCTAACCTATATGAGGTGGCCGATGCTATGGCCAAATATCGCTATGGCTGCGTTATCATCACCAAAGACAACGCTGTAGCAGGCATATTCACCACCGTGGATGCCTGCAAATTGCTCGCCAAATTACTTTAAGACTTGTGTCTACTAGGAGAAGTTCTAAGCTTATTGGTTGATGCTGGCAACTGCTGTGAGCGTAGAATAAGAACATTGAAATCTCGAAGTTGGACACCGAATTTTCAATGCTAATTTTTGGTATGCGCGGGGTCATTATGATTCTATTTTTGACAATTTTTGCATGATTTTTTTGAGTGAAATCACTGAGGCGTCATCTCTGATCGGAAATTGATCATCACCGCAGTAGACGATGTATTTTTGTGTGGCTTTTACTTCAGCGCAGGAGCGGTAAAAACCTTTTGAGCGCTTAGGAGAAAGGCCGTATTTAATCTCGATGGCAATTGTTTCTCCACCCAATTTAATTACAAGATCAAGTTCGGCGCCTGCTGTAGTACGATAAAAATAGGTCTCCGCGGTTTTGGGGAGTATGGATAAAATATTTTCGATCACAAAACCCTCCCAACTTTTTCAACCAGGGTCATAATACCTATTTCTTCTTTGGAATCGGGGGGCGCAATACCTTATCAATTTTATCGCTAATCAGTTTAATATTAACCGCGCTCACACCATAAGTTTTTGCTAGCATCGACCAATTGAAAAGGCTAGTTTTTGTTTTTTGAACGATCTCGCGGATGCGGGCTTTGGAGATTTTGGCTTCTTCGCCAAGTTTGATGAGATGCTCCATTTTCGGATTTAGCCCCTCACCCATCACCATTGTGCTTTGTTCTCCGCGCGGACCAGATGAGAATGTCAGATCATAGGCGGGTGACAACTTCCATTGACCTTGCGCATCCATTAAAAAGCTAAAGTTCTTAGCGTGGTCATCACGATTGTGCGCCAACACGTTAAAAACAGCCATCTGATACATTTTTTCAACCTCTCTAGCATCACGGGTAAGTATACCTGTCAGCGCGATCAAATCCTCATAATCCAGAGATGGCGTACGGAAATCAGAGTGCAGGAGCCCGCACGCGGTGTGCATGTGGTATCGCTTGCTACTATCCCGATCGAAACGCTGAATGGCAAAATAGCCGGCTCCTTTTTTCGCCGGAAATAAATGCGCGTCAAGCATCGTGACGCCAGCTTCTTTGGCCATGAGCGCGTAAACATACTCAATCGCGCCGACATCCTGCCCATCCTGACTGTTCGCGAACTTCACAATCCATGGCGTGCAGTCTGACGGTATATCATGCATGCCATGGATAACATGATCACGCGCTTCATTCACGCCAATCAGCGCCTTCGGACGCGCTCCGGCAGACGAGCCATTCAAGGCAATCAACTCTTCGAGAACATCATCGGCCGCGCCATCCAAGACCTCTTGCACTTGTTCTGCCAATATATCCAAACTAACGGCGTCACTTGCGTCATTAATACCGTAGTTAGGTTCATACACTAGAGCTCCCATGCCATGCTGTCCCACATGCGCCAGTCTATCCAGAGGTGTCACATCAGATAACAATACACCCCGCGAACGAGCAAAACGATCGAAGAGCAAACGCCCCCAACCGTCAGGAAGGCTGTCATTAAATACTCCGGGCAACCCTTCAAAAAAGTTGTATTCAAAACTAGAAACACCTGCTTTTAATGGCATACGTAGCGGAGATATCTCCAGCCCACGATCAATAAAGCCGTGATCATATTCAAAATAGATCGTGCGCTCACGCATAGCCAAACGTCCGACAGGCATTACACCGTCATCAAAATTGATCCCGACCTTTATCTCCTTTACCGATGTTACAAGGGTCATTTGTGTTTTCCTCTTTTGCAGGTGGTGATGTTGTCAGTTTTCAACACCTCATCAATGGATGAAAAGAACGTGGCTTTCACTTCAGTGGCGTTCAAAATAGCTTCCAATCCCCCCAATACCATTTGAAGTTTGAGAAAGGATTCTAAAGAAATTGAGCTTTTTTGTTCAAATTTCCGGAGCGTTGGTAGCGGTACACCAGATCTATCAGCAAGTCCTTCTTGAGTTAATTCCATCTGCAATCGGCGCTGACGGGCGTTTTCAGCTAACTTCTTTTGTACTTTTGTTACAGTTATAATTGATATCATTATATTACTAATTCCTATTTTATCTATATTAATGATAGTATAGTATTAGTAATTATAAAGTCAAGTAATCTATGTTTTGGTGTAATCCGAGGACATAACACCTATTTGTTCTTATGACTTACCTGATGAGCTTTATATGACGTTTTTGAGTGAAATCACTGAGGTGTCATCTCCTATCGGAAATTGGTCGTCACCCGCGGTAGACGGTGTATTTTTGCGTGGCTTCTCAAGATGATAGGCATGCTAAAATAGGTTCATTCGTATTTAAGTTGGTAGAAAAGTTGTAACTTCAATGATTGTAAGAAGTAAAAGAAAGGCATCGGCTCTCACTTGAAAATCTGATATAAATTGTTTAAGCGAACAATAAATCAAAGGAGAACCGATGAAAGGAAATCATATCAGGAGTTTAGTAAATATACCGGAATTATTCTCAATTGGTATCAGAAAAGAATACCATCAGCAATCTCTGAGGGATTTAATAATAGTCTCAAGAGACTAAAACGAATGGCTTATGGGTACAGAGATATCGGTTATTTTAGACTAAAGATTCATCAACATTGCGGGCTTTTAAATCCTAGATACGCAATTTAAGCACCCTTTACAATCATGCGTCTTTTATTCATACTAATCACAACTATTAGGAGACTCTATGTCAGACCAAAATATAACCATGAGTAAATACATGACGACTGAAGTTAAAACATTGCCTGCTACAAGCACTATTGAAGAAGCCCAGAATATGATGGCTGAATTGGGTTTTAGGCATTTACCGATTATGGAAGGTGATAAATTAATTGGCATTATTTCAGACCGAGATATCAAATTGGCTCATAGTTTATACGGCATTGATGCGGCACTTATGAGTGTGCGCGATAATTGCATACTCTCGCCGCATACCGTCGATGTAGATGCTAACCTATATGAGGTGGCCGATGCTATGGCCAAATATCGCTATGGCTGCGTTATCATCACCAAAGACAACGCTGTAGCAGGTATATTCACCACCGTGGATGCCTGCAAATTGCTCGCCGACTTATTACGAGATCAAAGCGAGTCGTAAATTGGCTACTTGAGTCCCAAAACCTTTAAGACTTTAAGCGCATTATCTAATCTAATGGTTGTCTTTCCCTGCTCAAAACTATTAAGTGTAGGCTTACTAATACCCACAAGTATGGCCAATTGTTCTTGGGTGAGCTTCTGCTCTTTACGACGCTTTATTGCTTCTTCAACAAAGCTTTGCCAATTGAGGCGAATGTTCCGTTCCATCTTTTTCCTATCAGTTTTATCAAGTTGTCTTTCAAACTATCCGATCCTAATTTAGCTTCCGCAATTACGTCCTTAGCTACTTCTATATTCTTTTCCAAAACTTCTATCGCCATTTTGATCGCCGCATGTGGGAGCCTAAATTCATCACCCAATATGACTAAATGGCTTGCCTTAATGCTTCCAATTAGACGATTAGGTGAGCCTCCTAGAGCAAGGGCTAGCGTCTTATAATCATAAAGCGAGGCGGCGACTTGATCGTACGATGGCGTTAATCTAAGCCCCGCTGCAGTGTGAAACATAGCAAAATTCTTGAGATGCATATCAGTGTTTCCCAGCAACAAACCAGTCAAAATTCTTTGATAAAGTAGATAGACTTGTGTTGGCAAACAAACTTCTGATTCCAGAATAAAATCTGCCATTTCTTTGTGCGAACCGTCGTATTTTGTTTTTGAGCGTTTGTCTAATAGTTGATTAAATTCTTCAAAATGCAAACGGCTTCCTGATTCACGATCAAAACGTTTGATTAATAAAGTTGGCTCATCCACTCCCACAATAGCTCTCATACTCAATTCCACGACGTCATCGACCGGCAATAATGCCTTAAAGGCTAGTGTCGTTAAGTATTCATTTTCAACCAAGTCAGGGTGACCTGGTGAAGAAAACTTGGCAATATGAGTACTCAGCTCATGAATTCTGGCTGGACGAAACACTCCGTCTTCCTCGATAACAGCTAATTTTGGCTGAACACCCGACAATGACGCCCGACTAGCTAATACTGCCATTTCCTTTGGATCGCTCAAGTCTAACATCTTGCCCTGGGGAGTAGTTGGCTCTGGGTCAACAATAGAAACTGCCCCTGCGCAATCAAACCCAAATGCTAGCAATAATTCGAATCGAGACGCCTCGCGTCTGCCTAGTAAGCGACTTTGTGTTTGCTCCAACCAACCTTCTGAAACTAAATTATCAAAAAAAGGATGCAAGCCATTATTACTCGTATAAGCCTCAGTTCTGAGGGGTAAAGTATAAGCAATGGCAGGATTCCCAGACTCGATATAGCTATTGTCATATACGAATATGGCGCGATCACCTGGCTCCTCGCGAATAAAACCCGCGAAGATATCCTTATAATAGACCTTGCCCCATAATAAATTTGCCATGATAAATATATTTTACCTTTTATGATTTATTCTAATAATAGTAAATTATAACTTACTTATTAGCCTAAGTCAAGGTATAAAGTAAATTATATTTAACTATATGGAATAGGTAATTCTAATGGTGTGGTTGCTGGGAATTGGTCGATAGCATCATTACAGACCCTGCAAACTACTCGCCGACTTATTACGAGATCAGAGTGACTCGTAATAAAGCATACGTTTGTTTTGACTTACAGAGCTTAAGCCGAATGTGCTAGGCTTTCAGCTCCCTGCAATAATAAGTATAGTTCGGAATCAAGCATAGGCTTGATCAAAGGAATCCAATTCAATTCACTCTTGCCGTCATAAGCTGATTCGAATGTAGTCAAGTCCAACATTGGCTCAACCCTAAACAAATCGCTAGATACAACTGGTAAAGAATAATTCATCAAAATAGCCGTGTCCCCCCGGACCGTACTAGTTTGAGCAATTAGAATTAGTCCCAAGATTAGACTGATTGTCATTGTCTTAGTTTTCATAGTGTCGCCCTCATAAATATATTAGCATATACAATTCATTTACTAAATATTTAAATCTATTTTTTATATGTTCGATATCAGTTAAGCTATGTATAAATTAAACGTAAGCTATTAAGGACCCCTTATGGAATCATCATTTTATTCTGAATTATTAATCGTCTTAGTCACGGCTGTTATCATCGCCCTGACTTTTGAACGACTCAAATTACCTTCCATCCTAGGATTCCTGATAGCCGGCGTCATTATTGGCCCAGGTGGACTTAAGCTAATCCAAAATGATGCACATATGCATTTATTGGCTGAAACAGGCCTGATTTTCCTCATGTTAACAACCGGACTTGAATTGTCTTTTGAGCGCATTAAAGGCCTTAAATACGTCACTCTCATCGGTGGAACGCTCCAAATCACAATTTCTATTGCCTTGGGAATCCTATTCACACATTTATTAGGCTGGACGTATGGTGAAGGGTTTATCTTTGGGGCTGTGATTTCTCTAAGCTCAACTGCCCTAGTGCTCAAGCACTTAATTGATCGTGGTGAAATAGAATCCATCCATGGACGCCTAGCTCTCTCTTTTTTAATTATGCAAGACTTGGCATTCTTGCCGCATTTAATTGTGGTGAATAGCCTTGGCTCACAAACCATTCAACAAGGGTCCAATCTTTTTAAAGAAGCAGCAATATCAATCATTATGCTGATCTTAATGTTTGGATTGGTGAGCGTATTACTCAAGAGTTTTTTGAATTGGGTTGCACACACTAAAAATAGAGAAATATTCCTATTAACCTCTATCGTATTGTGTTTTGGATGTGCCTGGATAGGCTCTTACTTTGGCTTATCCATGGCCATAGGCGCTTTTATCATGGGTTTATTATTCGCAAACACAGATTACCGCTATCAAATAGCTGGTGAAATCGTGCCTTTTCGTTTTGTATTCTCAAGCCTATTCTTTGTTTCGCTAGGCCTCCTAATTGACCCAGCGGTTATATTGCACGAATTCCCCAAAGTAGCCTCAATCACAGTAAGTATAATTCTACTCAATACAACAATCACAGCAATTATGGTTTTGGTATTTGGGTATTCCTTACGGATTGCTTTAACCACCGGACTAATTCTGTCTCAAGTGGGAGAGTTCTCTTTTCTTCTACTTGAAGCAGGCTTGCAAGGTGGGGTGCTTTCAAGTGTTAAATACCAGTGGCTTCTATGTGCCTCTTTTCTATCAATGCTCTTAACGCCTTTTGCATTCAAAGCCATACCCTCCATTATGTCATTATCAATCAGAGCGTCATCGACGCTCAAAAAGGCCCGACCTAGCAAAATCCTGCCATCCGATAACTACCGCAATCACATCATTCTATGTGGCTTTGGGCATGTTGGGCAGGACATTGCTTTGGGACTTCAATCTCAAAAAATTAAATTTGTTATCATTGACTCTAATCCGGTCAATATCAATGCTGCCAGAAAGCTAGGCTTCGAAGCTATATATGGCGATGCCGCTAACGATGAGGTCTTAAAGCACGCGCGCATATCTAAAGCTAAAGCCTTAGTGATTAGTTTTGGGGATTCTATAGGTTTATTTCACTTGGTTAAAACGATACGCTCAATAAACAAAAATATTACCTTAATCACTAGAGCGAGGTTTGAAAACAGCGCAGCCCAACTCTATCATTTGGGCGTTGATATGGTCGCCTTAGAAGAATTAGAAGTGAGTGTAGAATTAAATCAATTACTTCTCAATCACCTTGGCGCACCAGTTGAGGAAATTAATCAGCACCTCAAGCAAATCCATGTCCGCAAAGAACTCAATATTGAGAAATCAATCTTTGGAGATATCTCTAACCAAGAGTAGATTGAGCTGTTTCAAATTCGGCTTCAACCCATTCTGTGTCGGCTGAATTATAGAGAATGATGCGTTTTAATTGCTCTAGGCTAGATACTTGCATATGCTCAAACTCTACAGCGACACCATGGTCATCAGCGCGAACAACTCGGCCATAAATATGAATGGAATCCGTTGCCATTTGCTCATTCAAGCTCAAAGCCATTTTAATACGCGAATTAATCGATAAGTGGTGGTCACATTGAATATAGGCACCTTTTGCACTTATATTCTGAGTAATGCCCTTAGCAACAATAGCATCACCTATAGAGGTCTCAACCTTAACTTCTGCATCCACACGTGTAAACTCACGTTTTTCTTGACCATTACTCATATTCTAATACCTCCCAAAAAAAATGTCTGCCTAGGCAATAATTCTATCAAATACTCGGTGAACTACCAACCATTTTGCATATTCTTTATCCCCGCATCCGCTTGCTCGCTATGTTAGAATAATCTCCACTATGACTGAAACTACTTTAAAACAAATTAATACCGAGTCTCCTCCGATTGAACAAATCATAGCTCAAGAGTTGGACGTCACGTCACGCCAAATATGGTCAGCCATTAAATTACTCGATGGTGGCGCTACCGTACCTTTTATCGCTCGATATAGAAAAGAAGCTACGGGCGGCCTGTCAGACATACATTTGCGCATGTTAGCAGAACGCTTAGAATACTTAAGGGATATGGAGCATCGTCGCATCTCCATACTTCAATCCATCGAAAAGGCTGGTAAGCTCAATCCACAATTAAAAAATGCTATTGAGTCAGTCAAAACTAAAAAAGAACTAGAGGACCTTTACCTCCCCTACAAGACTACAAAAAGAACTAAAGCACAAAACGCCAAAGATGCGGGTCTCGAGCCACTACTTGATGCTCTATTAAATAATCCTTTAATTTTACCTGCGGAAGAAGCGGCTCAATACATGAACCCCATTAAAGGTGTCGCAAATATAAAAGAAGCACTGGACGGCGCTAGGGAAATCCTAATGGAACGTTTTTATGAGGATGCTGAACTCGTTAAATTACTCAGAGAAAAGTTCTGGAGTGAAGCTTGGTTAACCTCTAAGTCTACCGGCATAGAAGAAGCAGCTCATAGCAAATACGCCGATTACTTTGCCTATAAAGAACCTATAAATAAAATTCCTCCTCACCGTGTCTTAGCCTTATTGCGCGGCCGTAAAGAAAAGAAACTCAGTACTTCACTCATAACTGATGGCTACGCAGAACATTCCGGCTCCACTGCTTCGGATCAAGAATATATCGCCATGCTCATGGTGCGTTTTGGCATTCAAAATGCCAATAGACCGGCTGACCCATGGTTAGTGGAGTCAGCGCAATTAGGTTGGAGGCGCAAACTTCGCATTCGCATCGACATTGATGTGATGACAGATTTAGCTCAAGCTGCTGAATTAGAAGCCATTAAAGTATTCGCTAATAATTTAAGGAGTCTTCTATTAGCAGCGCCCGCTGGTCCTAAGGCTATCCTAGCATTAGACCCAGGTTATAGAAATGGGGTCAAAATTGCAGCCATTGACAAAACTGGGCATGTAACCAAAACAATCACCCTCTACCCTCATGAACCACAAAAAGAATGGGACCTAGCCATTGAAGTGTTAAGTCTGATGATTGAACGCTACAAAATTGACATTGTCGCCATTGGCAATGGAACAGGTTCGCGCGAAACAGATCAATTAGTCGGCCAAGTATTAAAAAAGCTTCAAAATCCAGCCATTCAAAAAATTATTTGTTCTGAATCCGGCGCATCCATATATTCAGCCTCCGAAATTGCCTCTAAAGAATTTCCCAATTTAGATGTATCGCTAAGAGGCGCAGTCTCTATAGCTAGGCGTATACAAGATCCTTTGGCAGAATTAGTCAAAATTGATCCTCAATCCATAGGCGTTGGTCAATATCAACATGACGTCAATCAAACTAAGCTCAATAAGACTCTAGCCAATGTGGTGGAAGATTGCGTGAATTCCGTTGGGGTTAATATTAATACTGCATCAGCTCCCCTACTTTCATATGTGGCTGGATTAAATCAAAAATCTGCCGAAAGCTTGGTCGCTTATCGCGATAGTAATGGTGAATTCAAAGACAGAACTGAAATTCAAAAAGTGCCTGATATGGGGCCTAAAACATTTGAGCAAGCTGCTGGATTCCTTCGCATACCTAATGCAAATAACCCCCTCGACAACTCAGGTGTGCATCCAGAAGCGTACACTGTAGTTAATAATATTCTTCAACGTACAAAAAAGGATATTAGCATGCTTATGGGTAATGGTGACCTATTGCAATCTATTAATCCTATCGACTTTGTTTGTGATGGTTTTGGGGTTCCGACTATTGAAGATATTCTCTCAGAATTAGAAAAGCCGGGACGAGATCCACGACCTGAATTTAGAACCGCCAAACTCACTGATGGCATAGAAGATATTAAAGACCTCAAACCAGGTGTGGTTCTCGAAGGCACAGTGACTAATGTCACTCAATTCGGAGCCTTTGTCGATATAGGCGTCCATCAAGATGGTCTAGTGCATGTATCCGAAATGGCTAATACATTCATCAAAGACGCCACTGAATACCTCCATGCCGGCCAAATCGTACGCGTCAAAGTCCTAGAAATAGACAAAAACCGCGATCGCATTTCGCTCACCATGCGCCAAAAAAGCGACGCTGATCGCAAACGCGAAAACATCAAAACCCTCTGGAAATAACCTCCTAGACGCCATCGCACCGCCGCCGCCGTCATTGCGATGAGCGCGAAGCAAGCGAAGTGGCAATCTAAACCTAAACAGAACCAAATAGACATGTCATCACTCTTAACCTACCAGTATCCCTCAACAAAACTCATTTCTGCAGATTCAAACCCCTCAACCGTTTCAATGTTGGCTCATGCGCAGAATCTATCAATAGTATAGACTCCAATACTTGCCTTGCCTTGACCGTCTTTCCCACCTTCAAATGTAATGTAGATATATTAAATCTAGCTTCAATATTCTTAGGATCCCGCATCAACGCTTTTAAATACCAAGACAGAGCATTTTCATCATCACCTTCAGAAAAATAAATATTACCGAGCTTGATATAAGCTTTATTATATCCAGCCTCAATTTGTATAGTACGAAATAAATGTAGTTTAGCTTCGTCTGTCTTACCTTGATCCGCTAAGGTCGTGGCTAATTCACTGTGTGCCATCCATGAATTTGAGTTCTTCTTTAATGTATCCCTAAATGCGCTTTCAGGATATTGCAAAATTTGCGTCCTTAATTGCGCGGTCATCAACATCACGCCAAGCATTATCAAAAAAAGTGGGTAAAATAAGTATGGCTTTATGTGTCCACGCACCCCATGTAAAAGACAGCCTGCCGCAATGCATAGTCCCATGCCTGGCAAATACGCAAAGTGATCTGAGACATATGCGAAACGAAAGTAATTCAAAGGCAATAAGCCACTCACAGGAATAATATTAATTGAGTACCAAAAAATCCCCAAAGCAATTCCCCTTCCATGCATGCTTCTAACTCTAAAAATAATGAATGTCATCACCACAACTATGCACGCAGCAATCAAACTCCAAATTGAACCGACATCAGGCCATTTGGGGTATAGAAAGCTCAAATTTATTGGATATAGGAATTTTCCTATATGAAAACAAAATATACGTCCCATAATCAAAAATTGTTCGATTAAACTCTTATTACTTAACGTTCCCACTAAAGCAGATTCTTGCTGCAAAAAATATACGCCGGTAACAAATCCGATTGCCAACATAGGTAATAGTCGTACAAATAACGCTTTTATTTGAGATCGATGTGGAGCGATGAGATGGCTTCCGACAATCATTATGGGCAATATGCACGCAATCGGTTTAGCCAGCATAGCTAGTGCAAAAAACCCTAAGGAAATCATATAGAAACCAATATTTTTTCTCATAAACATCAGCCAAGACAATAAAACAAAAGCAGTGCACAATAAATTATTACGACCTGAAATCCAACTCACACTTTCGGTAAATAATGGGTGGGTCGCAAAGAGAAGAATCGCAAATAAAAGACCGGGAATTTTTAAGCAGCGTAGCAAATATGCAAATAAGCCTATATTGATTAAGTGTAAACATAAATTCACTAGTCGATAAAAGAAGGGCTTTAAGCTCCATAATTGATATTCAACCCAATGGGATGATGCTGTGATCGGATAGTGATGGAACTCACCAGGCTCTGTTTTTTGTAGCCAAATATCTCCAAGCCCTTGAACTGAATTCATATTCTGATTGGTGACTATATGCGCATTGTCATCCCAAATGAATTGACTATCTGCCGCTGGCCAATAAATGAAAAGGACGCTGAATAGAATTAAGGCTGCAAATAAATTCTTAGAGCAAGCTTGTTGTCGAATAGCTGATTGAAAGCTCATGTATGATTCATAATACCAAGTGCCTCTTGTGCTAATTGCTCAGATTACATGGTGATGTATTTAATAATTTTGATAAAACTAGCGTAGTTCCAGACACAATAATTATTATTTTTATGCAACATCTTCATGCTCAGCCTAAGCATGTCCACAACATCCGCCAAATAGTTTAATCAATTGAAGCCTAACCTGCAATGCAACAAATGAGTCTCTACATTACGCTAATCACTTGAAGGTGTTAGAATAGCAATCTATATTTCAGAGCTTTTTAAAATAAATTAGGAATTCTATCAGTGGTGCATAAAACTATTGTCCTCGGCGGAGGAATTACGGGTATTAGTGCAGGTTACAAGCAGCCAGATACAGCCGTTTACGAGGCTAAGGATGTTTCTGGAGGAATTTGTGCTTCATACTACATTACGCCCACTGAGCCTGATCAAATCCATTATGACAGAATTATTGGCGAAGAAGATTATCGATTCGAGTTAGGGGGTGGGCACTGGGTCTTTGGTGGCAATGCGTCCACTTTGGATTTCATCCATAATTTAACCCCAATGCAAAGATATGAGCGTAAAGCAAGCGTCTATCTACCCGATGCGGATTTATTCGTTCCCTACCCTATTCAGAATCATTTATATGCCCTAGGCAAGCCTCTCGCTACAAAAATATATGAGGAATTAAGCTCTCCTTCCAATATGAAGATTGCAACCATGCAAGATTGGCTCATGCATCACTTTGGACCCACATTAAACACTATCTTTTTCAAACCGTTTCATGACCTCTACACAGCAAATTTAACCAATCAAATCGTCCCCCAAGACCCCAATAAGACTCCGCTTGATTTAAAAGCAATTAAACTAGGTCTGCGCTCTAAAACACCCAACGCTGGATATAATACAACATTTTTATATCCTAAAAATGGATTAAATACCC
>JBLINS010000058.1:0-13360 GCA_047639455.1 Candidatus Omnitrophota bacterium | reverse complement strand
GTTATCAAGTGGGACAATTAAGGCGGCGACTTCACAAGCGATTCAAAATTTAAAAAAAATTATTATTACGGAAGGCGGAGGTGAGTCGTGAATGAAAATGAAAATAATTCATCAGATGAAAAAATATTGGAAGATGCATTAAGAAAAATCATCGTTCAACCTGTTCCTGAATCTATTAAAAAGGATTTTAGCAAAGACGTCATGAACCAAATTCATGCAAGTAAAAGAAAGTCATTCTTTGGTTGGTGGAACAGTAAGTCTTTGTTTATAAGGGCTGCGGCGCCATTACTTAGCACTGTCGTTATATTTTCTTTTTTTGTAGTGCTTAAAAATGGACCTTTGAATTCGATTTCTAGCAGCGGATCGACACTTGCCATTGCGGCTCATTTGGACATGAGTTTGGAAGAGCAATTATTAATCCTTGAAGAATTTGATCTAGAAAGCCAACTTAATCAGACGCTTTAGATTCTAGCGATAGTGTCTTTTTTTTGGGCTGATTTTTTTTGCCTAGTCCGTTAATAGAACAAATATATGTTAAATTCTGATAGTTCTGATAAGAAAGGATTAAGCAGTATCACTCTTTTTTTGACATGTATGGTTTTGTAGTGTACAATCTAAATCAGTATAACCATATATAAAAGGGGGTGATTTAACATGGCAGCTAAGAAGAAAGCTAAGAAAAAAGTAGCTAAGAAAAAAGTAGTAAAGAGAAAAGTAGCTAAGAAAAAAGTAGCTAAGAAAAAAGTAGCTAAGAAAAAAGTAGCTAAGAAAAAAGTAGCTAAGAAAAAAGTAGCTAAGAAAAAAGTAGCAAAGAAAAAAGTAGCTAAGAAAACAGCAACTAAGAAACGCAAGTAGTAAATCACTACGTATTTGAGTAGTGTAAGAGGGCGTGTTAAATGAGGACTTTATGTCTTCACTTAACGCGCCCTTTTCTAATGTCTAATAATCAGACAATTTATTCGATTAACTGTGCTATTCTATAGGCGCACCAATATAAAAGGAGGGCATGATGCAAGAGGGAATATTGAATGAACCAGTTAGAGAAAGCGCGGACAAATTACTAGAGAATTTTTCGGCTCAAATGGGCATACCGTTTGATACGTTAATGTTCATCGCTGCCGCAGAAGACGGAACCTTTAGAACCGCTAATATAAATAAAGGTAATCCATTAACAGTTAGCGCTATCAAAGTCATAGCTAAACATTTAAATGATTGGGCAGATGGTTACGGAGTTGATGATTAAAATAAAGCTTCAGCCAAATCGGTTGCTCTTTTTATTTTTTCAAAATATTCCGCACATTCGTGATTAGACTTAGCCATATATCTGGCTAATTGTTTAAGGCGTCCTATATTGAATTTTGATCCTGCATAAAATTCATGTGATAAACCAATGAAGTGTTTAATGAATTTCATAGAGTCGAGCGGCATGCCCGTGGTTGAGCTGTTTTCAAAGTTTTGAATCGATTGAATTAAATTAGGTGTTTGCATCATTCCTCGTCCAATCATAAATGAATCGCACCCAGTAATTTTTTTACACTTGATATAATCACTGACAGTGAAGATGTCGCCATTAGCTATGACTGGCATGGGCATTTGTTCACGTACGTCTTTTAAAAGGTTCCAATGGGCAGGCGGCTTATAGCCCTCACACTTAGTTCTTGCATGAACAGTGAGCCAATCCAAACCAATTTTTTTTATTTCTTGGATAATAGTGAACACCTCTTGTGGGTCTTCCCAGCCTAATCGAATTTTGGCTGTGACGCGATGTTCGGGAATAGCGGATTTAACAGATTCTAAGACTGCTAATAATGTTTTGGGTTTTCTAAGCAAACTCGCTCCGCCGTCATGACGATTCACCGTTTTGGCCGGGCATCCAAAATTAATATCAACACCAGGTGCCCCCATATCAATTAATTGTTTAGCTGTTATGGCCATGGTGTGGATATCACTACCTAGAATCTGTGGCATCACAGGTGTGCCGGCACTTGTTTTCCAATTGGTGTCGATTTCTGGGATGATTTTGCGGATGACTTTAATAGGCGGAACAAGATAAGTGACGCGTATAAATTCAGATACACAAAGGTCAATTCCACCCAAATTAGTCAATAAATCACGCATAACGACGTCCATAACACCTTCCATTGGTGCTAATATTAATTTTGGAACTCTTTTATTTGACATATGGGTGGACATTTCTTAAGTGTTAAGCATTAAAGTATTAACAATACTAGTCATCATTTATAATTAGATAATAATTATTACATTATTTTAGTTTAAGGTGGAACTTGTCGATATCATTCACTCTCTGATAGAATACCCTACCTTTATATGAAATGATAATGTAATTTAATCCAACGAGGTAGAGTAGACAGTTATGGGCGAGAAAAAATTTGGAACGAAATTTAAGTTAAGACCAGTAAAATCAGAAGGCGAAAGACGTGCGCGTATGAAAGTTCATCGTAAGCGTTTAGAAAATGCTGGATGGAAACCAGAAGACTTGAGAAAGATGGATGCCAAAGCTTTGCGAGAGGCGCTAAAGACGATTTAATGACATTAGAGAAACAATGCTCCGTATGTGATTCATATGACAAAGTTGATATTGAAACGGTAACTAATGTAGCTCCTCGTCGGGAGGATATGTTTCCGGTTTTGATGTGTTGGCAGTGCAAAGCACTGCTAGCGAGCGGTAAATTAGATATTCGCCTTGATGATTCCGGTAATTTATCCTTCATTACTAGGAAAAAGCATCGATAAATTTATTATCGATTTAATGTATTCTTTGTCGCAATATTTTCCTGAATAATAATCTAATACGAAGTATGGGTTGAGGAGTTTGATTGCCCCAATTGTCCGTACATATATATTAATTAACAGATAGAGTGAATATGAAATTTGAAGACTTTGGTTTACACGCTGATATTTTACAAGGGATTCAAGACATGCGTTATGAATCTCCGACACCTATTCAGGAACAGGCTATTAAGCCTATTATGGAAGGTAAGGACTTGATTGCTAATTCGCAAACAGGTAGTGGTAAGACAGCCGCATTTTTATTGCCCGTTATGCATCGTGCTATGCAAATGCCATCAGGCAAAGTTCGCGCCTTAATCCTCACACCAACGCGTGAATTGGCCGCCCAAATTGATGACCAAGCTATGGGCTTTGGTTATAGGACAGGCACATCCTCAGCTACTATTTATGGTGGTGTACGAATGGAGGGGCAAGAACAGGCGTTGAGAACAGGCACGACGATAATTATCGCTACACCCGGACGTTTACTAGATCACCATAAATATGGTACATGGCCATTTGATGATGTAAAAATGTTAGTTTTGGATGAAGCTGATCGAATGTTGGACATGGGATTTTGGCCCGATATTCAATCCATTCTAGAAAAATTACCTAAAGGCATCCAAATATTATTATTCTCTGCAACCATGCCCAAACCGATTGTGGAAGTTGCTAAAACATTCATGCACAATCCTGAGCAGATCAAAATAGGCTTGGTTAAGCCACCCAGCACTATCAGGCAATACCTCTACCCAGTGGCTGACGCGAACAAAACCTTACTATTATTAGACATCATATCTAAGAAAGATATGAAATCGACTATTATTTTTGTCAAAACAAAGATTGGCACTAATCAGTTATACCAAAACTTGAAGCGTAAGGGTTTGGCTGCGGGCGTTATCCATGGTGATTTGGAACAAGCTCAGCGCGATGATGTGATTATTAAGTTCAAGGCTGGCATTGTTGATATATTGGTTGCAACAGACGTAGCTTCGCGCGGCATAGATATTGGTGGTATTTCGCATGTAATTAATTTTGATGTTCCGTTTGACGTTGATACTTATGTACATCGTATTGGGCGGACAGCAAGAGCAAAGGCTGATGGCGACGCCTATACATTTGTGACTCCTTTGGAATCCGAACGCGTGGCCGAGATCGAGAAGTTTATTGGCAAAAATATTGAGCGAGTCGAAATTAAAGAGTTTCAGACAGCGCGCCCTGGTCAAACATCTCCCAATAGCCGCCCTTCGAATAAACGTCCAGGAAATTCATCCGGCAAAAAGAGGTTTGACCCCAAAAAAGGTGGTCGACCTGGTCAGCATGGTCCCCGTGGACATAAACCTTATCCTAAGAAATCAGCCTAATCGTTTATGAAATTTATTGATACTCAAACACAGTTAGATGAAATCATTAAACCTCTAAGCCAATCAAAGAGCTTGTCTATTGATACAGAGGCCGATAGCCTGCACCATTATTACGAAAAGCTATGCCTTATTCAAATAAGCACTAAGTCTGAAGATTATGTCATCGACACATTGGCAAAACTGGACTTTGCTCCATTGGTCAAAGTTATTTCTGAAAAACCTGCTATTTGCCATGGCGCTGATTTTGATTTGAGAATGATTCATCGTTTTTTTGGTGTTGAGGTTAAGGGTGTATTTGATACGATGCTAGCGGCTCAATTCATCGGTTATCCTAGGCCTAGCTTAGTTGTTTTAGTCGAAAAGCATTATAATATTTCGCTACCCAAAGCTAATCAAAAAGCGGATTGGTCTAAAAGACCTCTAACAGATTCCATGGTTGAATATGCAGGTAATGATTCTCATTACCTACTAGGCTTAGCCGAGATTTTGGAAAAAGAAATGAAAAAGTTGAATCGATTAGCATGGTTTGAAGAGTCTTGCGATGCTACAGCTAAACAGGTGATTATCAAAAGAACGGTAGATCTGGATCAACTTTGGAGAGTTAAAGGGTCAAAGGATTTGAAGCCCACCGAACTCGTTTTTTTGCGTGAATTGTGGCAATGGAGAGAAAAAGAATCGCAGCGCCGTGATAGGCCAAGATTCAAAGTTATGGGCAATGATCAAATGGTGCGTATAGCTCAATGGGTTGAGAGTCACCCCGATCAAGAAATCACCAAATGCAAAGATGTCCCAGGATCATTTAATGAGTCCAAAATAAAATCTATAGAAAAGTACATCCAAAAAGCAATGAAAACGCCGGTTCAGGACATTTTGGTGCATAAAAGCAAAAAACCATCGAAACGATTTTCTTCAAAACAGAAAAACACTTTGGCTTTGCTGAAGAAAGAGCGTACTAAAATATCTACGACATTAAATATGGACCCATCTCTAATTGTTTCCAATGCAAGTATGGAATCGATGATTGCAAAAGAGATAATTACGCCTGACGCTTTGCAAAAATCAGGCTTATTATTAAAATGGCAATATGAATTAATCGGGGAGCTGTTTATTAAATTGCTACAACCGCTCCCCAAACCTGCAATCATTAATAAGTAATACCCTCGTAACCCAAAATCCGGGTTAAACTAATCGCATGACAGAAGAGCGCGAATGGGATGTACCTGAATGGGAAGTCCCTGAAGAAGAAATCCCACCTGCTTTACAAAATAAGTGGAATGCCGATGAGGCGCGAGGCATTCGTGCTAGCATTTGCTCTAAATGTGGACAGCCTTTTATTGAGGAAGAATTATCTTGTCGATATTGTGGCGAAAGCATTGAGGTCTCATCCGGCCTGATGGGAGATACACTCCATTTTTTCTCTAAAACGCCATGGGGCATTATCACGCTCATTATCCTAATCCTCTCTATAGTAGCCTGGATCCTATAATGGATTTGATATGACCACAGCTAGATTTCCTGTCTCTCCTAAGAAAATTAAAGAATTAGAAGATTTGTTTGCGATGGAGAGTATTTTAGAAAAAGATCTCCAGGAGAGTTTTATTCGTTCCACAGGTAGCGGTGGCCAAAACGTAAACAAAGTCTCAACTTGTGTTGTTTTGGTTCACAAGCCCACCCAAATTCGCGTGCGCTGCCAAAGAGAGCGTAGCCGTGGTATGAATCGTTATTTTGCGCGTAAGCTCTTGGCCCAAAAAATGCAAACATTGCGTGAGGGTAAAAAAAGTGCTGCGCAGCAAAAAATCGCTAAGATTAAGCGCCAGAAGCGCAAACGTTCGAAGCGCGCCAAAGACAAAATGTTGGACTCAAAGCATAAGCGTGGCGAGGTTAAGAATCTGCGCAAAAGAGTGTTACCGGATAATTGAGTTTATTCCCCCTAATACCCAGTCTAAAAGTAACATAAGTATCTGAAAATAAAAGGGTTAATAATATAGAAAACTCTTGCAAAAAGAAGTGCTTTTTTGCTTGTCTAATCTAGTCTCGTCTGGGTAAAATACACAGCTCAAATTTAGAACAGTGCTTTATTGATGGCTTTGGCATAACGAACTACTGAATAGGGAAGACATATGTATATTCCAACCAAACCAAAGAAACAGGGATTATATTCACCTGAATTCGAACATGACGCCTGTGGTGTAGGTTTTATTGCCAATATTAAGGGCATTCAATCGCACAAAGTTGTTAGTGATGGCTTGCAAATCTTAGAGAATTTGGAGCATAGAGGCGCCTGTGGTTGTGACCCTAAAACAGGTGATGGCGCAGGCATATTAACTCAAGTGCCAGACTCTTTTTTAAGGGCTATAACCGCCGAACAGCGCATCAATTTACCCAAAGTTGGGGATTATGGTACCGGCATTGTTTTTTTACCGCAAAGAGCCGATCAAAAAAATACGATTGAAGAATGGTTTGAAGAAATCATTCGAGAAGAAGGTCAAACCTTTTTAGGCTGGCGTGAAGTTCCGCATGACTCTGAGCAAATAGGTGAAGTAGCTCATTCAGTTGAGCCTGAGTTCCGCCAAATTTTTATAGCGAAGGGCGATGATGTTGCTGATGAATTGGCCTTTGAACGCAAGTTATATGTGATTCGTAAACGTATCGAGAATAAAGTTGCGCAAGCTCATTTAAGCGAAAAAGATTTTTTCTATATTTGCAGTCTCTCTACTAGGACTATTGTCTATAAAGGGCAATTAATGTCTACACAAGTCGGGCCATTTTTTAATGATTTGGCTGATGAGCGTTTTGTATCAGCGATTGCATTAGTGCATTCGCGCTATAGCACCAACACTTTTCCAACTTGGAGTTTGGCGCATCCTTACCGCATGCTCGCGCATAATGGTGAGATTAATACACTTAGAGGCAATATTAATTGGATGCGAGCTCGTGAATCTCAATTAATTAGTGATGCCTTTGGGGATGACATCCATAAAATATTTCCGGTATGCACACCAGATGCTAGTGATTCAGCCATCCTTGATAATGTTTTTGAATTATTGACTTTGTCAGGGCGCACCTTGCCACATGTTGCCATGATGATGATTCCCGAAGCATGGAATGGCGACGACTTAATGGACCCCACTAAAAAAGCATTTTATGAATACCACTCATGTTTAATGGAGCCTTGGGACGGGCCCGCATCCGTTGCTTTCTCAGATGGTCGTTTTATTGGGGCGGTATTAGATCGCAATGGCTTGAGGCCATCACGCTGGGTTTTGACCAAAGATGATTTTGTCATTATGGGTTCTGAGGCGGGTGTTTTGGAAGTTACTCCTGAAAATATCAAGACTAACGGCCGTTTGCGACCAGGCAAAATGTTTTTAATAGATACAGTTAATGCCAAAATTATTGATGATGATGAATTGAAGCGCGTTTTCTCATCACGCAAACCTTATGCTGAATGGATTAAAGAGAATGTGGTTGATTTAGAAAGTATGTCTAAACCACATCACATTCATGGTTTGGACGCAGAAACAATTCAAACACGCCAATTAGCTTTTGGTTGGACTTTGGAGAATTTGGGGTTTATTCTCAAACCCATGGTCATAGACGGCGTTGAGGCAACTGGTTCTATGGGGCATGACACACCATTAGCTGTCTTTTCTCATCACGCTCAGCCGTTATATCATTATTTTAAACAATTATTTGCGCAAGTCACCAACCCTCCTGTCGATGCTATTCGAGAAGAATTGGTGATGTCGTCGCATATGATGCTGGGTGCCGAACAAAACTTATTTGATGAAACAGCTAAGCATTGCCAACGCTTAAGAGTCAAACACCCCATTCTCACAAATGAATCTCTAGAAAAAATTCGTTCATTAGACCAAGAAGGTCTCAAAGCTGAGACATTGGATATGATTTTTGACATCAAGACGGGTGCAAAAGGTCTAGATCCAGCCATTGATGCTTTGTATATAAAAGCCGATCAAGCCATTGATGCTGGAGCTACATTACTCGTTCTTTCTGATAGGGCAGCTAATGCTGACCATGCGGCTATGCCGAGTTTATTGGCATGCGCTGGATTGCATCATCATTTGATTCGCAATGGTCGACGCACACGCGTTAGTTTAATTGTTGAAACGGGTGAGGCGCGCGAAATGCACCACTTCGCTACCTTGATGGGTTATGGCGTTAATGCGATTAATCCTTATCTCATTTTTGAAAGCATTGAGCACGAAATCACAAACCATAATTACCCTGAAGGCCTAACTTTTGAAAAAGCATGTACCAATTTCATCAAAGCTACGCGCAAAGGCCTATTCAAAGTCCTATCCAAAATGGGCATATCGACTTTGCAATCCTATTGTGGCGGCCAAATATTCGAAGCTGTTGGTTTGGGCGATAAATTAATAGATAAATACTTCACCGCAACACCCTCACGCATAGGTGGCATTGGCGTTGAAGACGTAGCTGAAGAAGTATTAACGCGTCACGAACGCGCTTACCCAACAACTCAAGGCGGGTATGATGGTTTGCCTCCAGGTGGTGATTATGCGTGGAGACGTGATGGTGAACACCATATGCTGAATCCACAAAGCATCGCACTTTTGCAACATTCCGTTCGGTCGGGTGATTACAAAATATTCAAACAATTCTCTAAATCAGTTAATGATATCGCTAAACAAACATCGACCATTAGAGGCCTGATGGAATTCAAAACAGGTCAACCAATTCCTATAGAGGAAGTTGAACCGGCCTCAGAAATTGTTAAACGTTTTGCCACGGGCGCTATGTCTTATGGATCTATTTCTAAAGAAATGCATGAAACACTCGCTATTGCCATGAATCGTCTGGGAGGATTTTCGAATACAGGCGAGGGTGGTGA
This sequence comes from Candidatus Omnitrophota bacterium, assembly GCA_047639455.1. Lineage (GTDB taxonomy): Bacteria > Omnitrophota > Gorgyraeia > 2-02-FULL-51-18 > JAGOUK01 > JBLINS01. The sequence goes on along the minus strand of JBLINS010000058.1, from coordinate 4,333 downwards.
AAATCGCGAGCGATATAAACCGATGTCTAACGGAGATTCGAAGCGCAGTCGCATCAAACAAGTCGCTCAAGGGCGTTTTGGTGTGACGATAGAATATTTGGTGAATGCAGATCAATTACAAATTAAAATGGCGCAAGGCGCTAAGCCTGGAGAAGGTGGCCAATTACCTGGGCACAAAGTCTCTAAAGAAATCGCCCAAACACGTGGAACGACACCGGGTGTAGGGCTAATTTCGCCTCCACCACATCATGATATTTATTCTATTGAGGATTTAGCCCAGTTAATTTATGACTTAAAAAACGCCAATCGCAAAGCTGATGTGAGCGTTAAGTTAGTTTCAGAAATTGGTGTTGGTACAGTGGCCGCAGGAGTGGCAAAAGGCAAGGCTGATCACGTGCTCATTAGTGGTTTTGAGGGTGGTACAGGCGCCTCACCACAAACATCGATTAGACATGCGGGTTTGCCCATGGAATTAGGCATAGCTGAGGCGCAACAAACTTTGGTTATGAATGACTTGCGCGGTCGTATACGCGTGCAAACCGATGGTCAATTGAGAACGGGTCGGGATGTGGTTATTGCCGGTATGCTGGGCGCTGATGAATTTGGTTTTGCAACAATTGCTTTGGTCACTAGTGGCTGTATTTTATTGCGTAAGTGTCATTTGAATACATGCTCAGTAGGCATTGCTACGCAAGACAAAGAATTGCGTAAACAGTTCACCGGCAAGCCAGAGCATATTGTGAATTATTTTATGTTTGTCGCTGAAGAAGTTCGTGAAGTTATGGCTGAACTTGGATTTAGGAACTTCAATGAGTTGATTGGCCGAGTGGATTTGCTCGAAAAACGAAAAGTGATTACGCATTGGAAGTCTAAAGGTGTTGATTTGAGCAAAATACTTCATAAGCCAGATGTTCCAGCACACGTTTCTAGATACCACACAGGCACACAAGACCACGGTTTGGAAGACGTATTAGATATGGAATTACTTGATCAGTGCAAAGACGCCATTGAGAACAAAACGCCTGTGAAGCATACAATGAATATCAGAAATATTCATCGTACAGCTGGCACTATATTAAGTTCCGAAATTGCCCGCAAATACGGCATTGAAGGTTTGCCGGACGATACTATTCAAATTAAGTTTAATGGATCAGCCGGCCAAAGTTTTGGTGCTTTTTTATCCAAAGGCGTTAGTTTTGAGCTAGAGGGCGAAGTGAATGATTATGTCGGTAAGGGAATTTCTGGCGGAAAAATTATTGTATATCCTCCCAAAAAATCTACTATAGTCGCCGAAAAGAATATTATTGCCGGTAATGTGCTTTTTTATGGAGCGACATCGGGTGAAGGTTATATTCGTGGTTTAGGCGGTGAACGTTTTTGCGTGCGCAATAGTGGCGTTAAAACTGTTATTGAAGGCATTGGGGACCATGGCTGTGAGTATATGACTGCTGGAATCGTGGTTGTGCTTGGGCCGACTGGGAAGAATTTTGCGGCTGGAATGAGTGGTGGCATTGCGTATATTTGGAATCCGGATGGCAAGTTTGAAGAGCGTTGTAATCCTGAAATGGTTGATTTGGTTCCCGTAGATGAGGCTGAAGATCAAAAAACACTCAAAACTTTAATAGAAAGTCATTTGAAGCATACAGACAGTGCAGTCGCTAAGAAATTATTAGATAATTGGTCCGCAACAATAAAGCAATTCACCAAAGTTTATCCACGTGATTACCGTCGTGTCTTGGAAGAAGCCGCACTTGCTCAAAAAGATGAAGTTAAGGAGGTTGTCCATGGCTGATATACGTGGTTTTATAAAACATAATCGAGAAGAGTTTGCTAAAGAGGATCCCAAGTCACGCTTAAATCATTGGAACGAATTCACCAAGCTACCCGAAGAAAAAACTCTCAAAGATCAAGGTGCCCGTTGTATGGACTGTGGCGTGCCTTTTTGTATGTCAGGTTGCCCCATAGGCAATATTATCCCCGATTGGAATGATTTAGTTCATAATAATAAATGGCAAGAAGCCATTCAGCGCTTACATCGCACCAATAACTTTCCGGAGTTCACAGGTCGCATATGTCCCGCGCCATGTGAAAGCGCCTGTGTGCTGGGCATTAATAATCCAGCCGTGACTATAAAAAATATTGAAGTATCAATTGTTGAGCGTGCTTATGCCGAAGGGTGGATTAAGCCTAACCCACCTAAGTTTCGAACGGGTAAGTCTGTGGGTATCATAGGGTCTGGACCTGCTGGTTTGGCCGCAGCCGACCAACTCAATAAGGCTGGCCACACAGTCACGGTTTATGAAAAAAATGAAGTTATTGGTGGTTTGTTAACGCTTGGCATACCTGGTTTTAAAATGCATAAAGATATTGTCAAAAGACGCATAGATATTATGCAAGCTGAGGGTGTTGTTTTTAAAACGGGTGTTCACGTTGGTAAAACAGTCACCGCTAAAGAAATTAAAGGCAAACATACAGCTATTATTTTATGTGGTGGAGCTGAAGCTGCTCGAGATTTACCTCTTGAAGGCAGAGACTTGGATGGCACTTATCAGGCGATGCACTTTTTACCTCAACAAAATCGACGCGATCTTGACATTGATGTAGACCCGGCTGTTTCAATCACAGCTAAAGACAAACGTGTGATTGTTTTGGGTGGAGGTGACACTGGCTCTGATTGTGTTGGCACATCCAATCGACAAGGCGCTTTATGGGTCAAACAATTTGAACTCATGCCAGAACCGCCTAAGGATAGGCCTGATGGCAATCCATGGCCTCAATGGGCTTTTGTACATCGGACATCTAGCTCTCATGAAGAGGGTGTTGAGCGGGATTATTGCATTATGACTAAGAAATTAAGTGGTGAGAATGGCAAATTAACCAAATTACATGCGATTCGCTTGGAATTTGGGCCAAAAGATCCTAATACAGGTCGTTCTGAAATGAAGGAAGTTCCCGGATCTGAGTTCGAGGTTGAAGTCGACATGATACTACTCGCTATGGGCTTCTTAGGGCCGGTAAAGAACGGGTTATTAGAAGAATTGGGTGTTGAATTAACCGATCGCGGAAATGTTAAGGCCGATGATAATAAGATGACTTCTGTACCAGGAGTATTCACGGCCGGCGACATGACACGTGGCCAATCCCTAGTTGTTTGGGCTATCCAAGAAGGTAGGGAGGCTGCGCGCAATGTAGATCTCTACTTAATGAAAAAATCCAGCCTAGTTGTAGCCTAATATATAGTTGTTTACGAATATTGATTCACTAATAAAAAAGCCGGCTCTAGAATAGAGTCGGCTTTTTTTGTAGAAGTAAGACTAATGTCGACTATTGCGAAGGAATGGCCTCCTGCGCCTCAGCTTCACGCATTTTATCCAAAGCTTCTTGGTTTACTTCACCAGTGCGTTTAACAGCATGGGCTTGTTTACCTTTATCGCTTTCAATTAATTCAAATTCTACGATTTCACCTTCTTTAAGCGTTTTGTATCCGTCACCCATGATGAGAGAATGGTGTACAAAAACTTCTGAATCATCATCCATGAGAATGAAGCCATAACCTTTTGGATTGCTGAACCACTTTACATAACCGTTAGCCATTTTATTTTTTAACTCCTGTGTGAATGCGGTGTAAACAATAAATTACCACAACGACATTAAATTGCAAGAAATTCTTAACATAAAAAAATAAATTTAAAAAAAATAATTGCATTCGGATCAATTTTTAGTTAGCAGCAGATATTTTTATTTATGATAATTTCCACTTGAGCGGATATCAAAACATCTATAGACTTGTTCAAGCAAGAGGAAGCGCGCGATTTCGTGGGTGAATGTCATGCGTGAGAGTGTTAGCGTTGCTTGAGCTAACTTGAGTATATCGGGGTGAAAGCCGTACGGACTACCTATAATGAAACAAATAGAACCCGAATTCTGTTCGTATTGCTGATCAAACCATTTAGCAAATTCATGGCTATCAAATTGCCGTCCACTTGAGTCTAAGGCAATAATAAATTTTTCGTCTTTTAACTTAGATTGCCATAAACTCTTTTCTGCCAAAAGTATTTCTTTAGCGCTTTGTTTGGCACCGTATGTTTGACGCATATCTTCAAAGATGATTTTGCAATGCGGCTGCAGCCGTTTAACAAACTCTTGCTCCAGGCTAGAAATGGCTGGATTGGTGTTTTTGCGTATGGAGAGCATCTTGATTTTCTTCATCTCATGCTATAATAACCCAAAAATTACGACGGGACCAGGTCCAAAAGGGACAGGGCCCGTTAATTCATAAATCTACTGGACCTCTCCCTTTTGGACCTGGTCCAGTAACAGGAGCATTATTTAT
>JBLINS010000057.1:0-13437 GCA_047639455.1 Candidatus Omnitrophota bacterium | reverse complement strand
GCAAAGACTCGCTTAAATATTTGCACCGTATTCAAATCGCTATACAAAAAATCAAGAACCAAACCTTTCCTAAGAACTTACTACAATACGAAGATTTTAAATCTGCGCATGCTGATGATTCAAATAAACAAATCGACAAACTCATTGAATTAGCTCGAGAGGCCAAAGTATCTTTAACGGCTTTTCCGGCTTTGACCGCACTCAAGTCACTCAAAGTTATTGAAGCTCAAATTGATTTTGATCAGGCTAATCTAGAGCAGGCGAAGTTGATGCAAGTATTGAGCCAAAGTATGCCTCCGAATGTTTTTGGGGAATTGAATGCCTTGAGCCCTAAGTCGACGCATTCGAGGGAGGCAAGCTATGCTTTTATGGCGCAATTGTTCGAAAATGTAGTTAAGTATCGCTTAGACATAGACGATTACAAAATGTTATTGCAGTATAGCCAGTATTTGAATAAATCTTTGCGTTTAGACTTGGGTCAGATCTTGAATGAAACCAAATCACTTGAAGACGCTGTTTACAATGCTAATCTAACAGGCGAGAACCAACTTAAGCTCAGGCAAGTCGATCGCTTCGCGATTGCCTTACGCAAAGCTTATAACGTCCAAATGGATTCAACAGACTTCGCCGACTATGAGGCATTCTTGCAACAAGTGCCCATATACGCTTGGATTGCCTTTTTGAATCGCCAATTATTGGACTTGAATTCCTTTGATGAAGTCATTGCTTATGAAGAGGACTTGGAAGAATCAACGCTGGCGATTAATCAATTCTATGAGTCTGTTGGGCAGCGCGATGAACAATTCGTCCGCCAAACAAAAGCCTATCTTAATGACTCGCAAGCCGCATTCATGATTGTCGGTGGTTATCACACCCAAAACTTAACCCATCTTTTACGTCAAGCCGGCTTCAGCTACGCCGTCCTAACCCCCAATATTGACCACGAAACCGATCACAATCTTTACGAGTCCATTCTCTTATCTGAAATACCTGATATCCCATCATCAAACGTACAACCAAACCAGTCATTGCGTGACGCACAAAAAGACTTGTCATTGCGAGGAGCGGAGCGACGTGGCAATCTAGAGAGCAATCCACTAGCCACCATCCGAACTCAAACACTTGCAACTTCCTCTAATCGATTGAACCAATTACTTGCAAGTATAGGTCTAGCCGCACCGCGAATGATCGCCATCAAATCAGAGCTGACCCAGCAAGTCGACGAATCGCGTTTGACACTAAAACGTCAGACCAATAAACAAGCCGAACCCTCTGCCAAAGAGATAAAATCATCCAGAATGGCTAATCGTAGACTGGTTAAAATAAATGCGGTATTAGAACATTTTGCAGACTTGCCTACAGTTCATCCGGGATTGGTGTCATGGATACTTATGGCCTTAGATGCAAAACATTTAGACGCACCAACAGTTACGGTGAAGCGGCTCATTTCTGAAGTGAGTACGGCCCTCGACCTTTATTATCAAACCATGCTGGATACTAAGTTGTCCAAAGACATTCGCATGACTTTTTTAAACCCTAGGCTTGATTTGTCACCTGAGTTGGCAGCTAAAGTCAAACACACTGAATTATTTGTGGCCATTGAGGATGCTCGTATGATTCATGATATTCAGCAATTATTTGAATCAAATGACTTTAAGAATAAAGATTTAGATTTGATTCAAACGCATAGCGCATTCCAAAGCCCCGTGGATCCTGCTGTTCCGATAGAAGGTGTGGCAACCCCCATTTCAATGGGTATATTTGAAGTCACTCAAAATGAAGCTCCTATAAATAAAGAGACTCAGACATTCATTGAAGAAAAAATTAAAACACTTAAGGAACGTCGCGAAGCCATGCAATTAACGGAAGTAACTTCTTCCGGGAAGGCTAATTTGCCGTTTCGTTTTATTGAAGGTGATATAGCTGTTTGGGAAAATTTATCTGTTGGAGCGGATTTTGCTAATAATATTATTCCTTGGTATCTGAGGGACTCTGATGATCCGCATGCCATTTCAGAAATCAAGGCTGTAGTAGAAGAAGATCAAAATGAATTTTTGGCTGTTATTAATGGATTAATTGATGACGTTGTTAAGAATGTGCTATTGGAGGTTGAAGAAACCACCGACGATGAATCGACGACCAAAAAAAAGAAATATGTTTGGACGCCTAACCAATTGCAATACTTAGTTGATTTGAGGGATAGGGCTTTGACTGAATTGTGGAATCAGAGTCAATTGAGGCATGACCGTATACGCTTGAGTGCTTTAAGTGTCACGCGTGAATTATTAGCTGATGATGTGAAGCGCTTGGATAAACATAATGACTTTGGGCTCGAAGAAGACCAATTAATTCATATAGCAAAATATTTTCGTAGAGCTTTGCGTCAAACATTTTATTTGCGAACACGGAAAGAAATCGATCAAAACAAAGAAAATTTAAAGACAGCTTTAGATCCCATATTGAAGATTAAATCACCTGAGCAGAAGATCCAATCTTTTGTCCTTTTGTTTGAACTGAATATTTATCCGATGATGCTCGCTATGGTTGAGGGCAAGCCATTTGTAGCTGATTTTAAAAGCGCTGCAGGGGCTTTGAAAGCAAATGGGTTTGATATCACTAATTTTCATGGCATTAATATTCAAGCTCTGGAAGGGCAGCCTGTTTCGGGTAAATTTGTTTTGGATATATTCATGAAATTGCTCCCAGAAGTTTTTTTACAGATGGGGCTATATGTACAACAGGGTAGAGACGAGTCGGGTGCCGCAGAAATTGAGTCTATTCTTAAAAGGACTATTGATGTTTATGAAAAATTAATTCAAAAAGGCGAAGCAACAGATAAGCATGCTGGAATTAAAAAAATACCTGGAGAAGACGTCATTTTGGCCACAAATATCCTAGATCCTTTTACTATCGTTGAGTTGCTTAAGCATGGAAATATTGCTGCTATTTTAACTAATGAAGGCACTGTGTCATCTCATTTTGCAGTCGTGGCCAAAACATATGGTGTACCTGTCTTTATACTAGATAAAGTTGATGGTCAAAAGTTTGATGTCACTAATCGGGATTTGGCGGGTAGAAAAGTACTTATAGAAACCTCTAATAAAAAAGTGCTTATTAACCCGTCTAGTGATTCGCAAAAAGAATTTGATGAGCAACGTGATAAATTTCAACTCTATGAAGATGTCGCCAAACATCATGCTCAGAAGACCGCTATTCCTAATAGAAATGGGGCCCGCGCTATCAGTGTTATGGCTAATGCCGAAGAGGTTGATCAAATACAAGAAGCCATGGCTAGTGGCGCTGAGGGTGTGGCTTTATCGAGAACAGAGTTGTTATACTCCAATAGAGACAATCCCGCTTTGGAGAAATACGTACATGCATATGAATATTTACAAAGCTTATCCCCAGGATCGGATGTGTATAGAGAAGCCCAAGCAACATTAACTTCAGATAGAGAACAATTAGTGAAGTTTTTTGAAACCAATTTTACTGAAAAAGCTAATGCCACATCACAAGGTAATTTGACTCTAAGAACGTATGATTTGGAACCCGATAAAGAGGCTGATGTTCCTAATCCTACGAAAGTATTTGGAGTAGATTATTATCGCACCACTAGAGGCCGTGAATTACTCAAAATTGAATTAGAGGGCAAAATAAGAGCTAATGCGCTTTCTGCGCGAGGTAATATCAAAATATTATTTCCTATGTATCGCTCGAATGCTGAATTTGCTAAACGAGCTAAGGATCCAAAATCATTAACACCAGAAGACATTGCTCTTTTTCAGAAAATGATGCGAGAAGATATTGATTTGGTTGAAGAAATTTATCTCGAAGCTGTTGAGCGTGTTAAGCAAACTTTTGATAAGCCTTTAAAGTCCATTAAATTGGGTGCCATGATTGAGAATCAATACATGATTAAGGGGCCTGATGGGTATGATGATTCGGTTATGAGATACATCTTAATTAAAAAAGGATTTGATTTTTTTAGCATAGGCACGAATGACTTAACGCGCAGTTTGTTTAATGCGAATCGAGATTCAGAAGAGCAGGCTGATAAATTTGATGAATTGCAACCAGGTTTGCTTGAAGCTCTGACATTCATTTATGAATCTGTTGACCAGATTAATCAAGAATTGGAGTCTGATGGCAAATCCAAGGCGACTTGCTCTATATGTGGAGAGCATGCTGGTTGGCACAGCATCGCTCTTTTTAGCGATGCATTAGCGCATCTAAAAGATCTCAAGCATGTTGTGGTTGAATTAGGCTTGCCGGCTGTTGAAGTGGCTAGACAAAGACACTTCATTCGGGGCATTCAACCCAAGCACACAGCCTTTTTACGTGGAGAAGAAGAATTGCCCGATGGAGTTGAGCTTGAAGAATTTGCCTTTGATAAGGTGTATAGCGTGATAGAAGCTCAAATGGTTTCTGACGAGTATTTGAAAGCTATTGAAGAGATTGAATTAAAGAAAAGTGCTATAAGCCGTCAGGAAATTCGTTGGTCTATGGACCCAAAATTACCAAGCCAAGTCGTGAGCTATCAATTAGGTGATTTATCCGATGATGAAATTGTAGAGCAATTACACATCGCTTTAGAGACTGTTTCTGGAGAGTTTGAAGTATCGAATCGTACAATTGATACCCAGGTATCATGGATACGCATCGGCTTAGCTGGTGAAGATGGTGAAGCTGTGGATTTGATTGCGCTAAAAGACGATCAAAATATAGTGAGCTTAATAGAATTGCGTGAAGCTCTAGAAACTCTAAATATCATTGGCGACAAAAAAACAAAACAAGCGGATCAAATCATATTTGAATTTATGGGGCGCGCGGAGGCCATTGAGGCGATACGTGGTTTTTTTGAAAGCGATGAAATCGGCCACCGCGGAGACCCTGTTGTTCTACTATTCTCCAGTCCAAATGTAATCAGTGCGCGCATGAGCGTTACCGAAAAGAGCGAGAGTAACCTCAAGACCTTTGTGCAGGCTATTTGGCAATGGGGTGGGGGAACTACTTTAAATATTTTGGCGGGTGCGAGTGCTTTGGTTGGTTTTGGATTGCTTTCTCCAATGGGTGAGGAGGTTATTAATAATCGGGATTGGCGTGTGCCTGTGGCTCTTAGTCTGATTGTATTGGGAGGTACGCGAGTGTTTGAATTAGTAGACTCCCTTCGAAGGCCGCCTGTTACCAAAAATTGGAATGAGGTGGTTCAGGCATTTAAAAATTGGTGGAATAATGAGGAGCCTGTAATCTCTATAGCCCCACAGCAGACTGGGGCGGAGTCTGAGGAGGCTGAAGATGAATTAGCGGGTCGATTGCAAGACAGTGTTATTTTGGCAGTCGAAAGGATCATCAACAGTATTGACGGTACAGATAAGACCCCAGAAGCTCCAAATGCCAAAGCTGTTCGCAGGGTAGTGGCTAAAGTATTAAACGATGCTCGCGGATTAAGAAAGTTAACAGATACAGCTAATGGTTCTGTTTTGGCTTTTAGGCCAGGTATGGTGAATATAAAAGAAACTATGCGGCTAGTTGATGGTGTCGGCGATGAAGAACTTAGAGGCTGGCAAATGTTTGGCGATGCAGAGCATTTCTTTGATGCACAAATCGACTTGTATCCACTTTTTGCTGATCCATTCACTACATTGTCTGCTGATCGGAATACGGGTAGTCGTTCTTTATTACAGAATTTGGACCCTGATAAAAGTTATCTTGAAGAAAAATACGAGACATTCATTAATGCTTTAGGGGCTTTGCGTGATATTGATACTGCCATATTCGCTTTGGTTCAAACTGAAAAAAAATCGCTGCAATCAGAAGCTGAAGACTTAGACGAATTTTTTGACGGGATAGTTGATTTATTGAATACCATTGATTCCCCAAGTGCTGCAGATGCTGTACGTGAGATTCCAAAAGCGATAGAGCGTTTCAACCCAAGTCTAATAGATATTAATTTGATCCGCACATATTTAGAAGCTCGTAAGGCCATGAATAATTTTATCGGTGAGAGAATCACAGTATTTATCGACGAATTCATAAAAGAGAGAGATTTAATCGAAGAGTTAGCCGATGGAAAGACCTACGTTTCAGCAGAGTATCAACCCTATTTGGATCAGCTAAATGATTTAAAAGGAGACTTAGAATACAATGCCAAATTCATTAATGAATTACTTAGTCAATTAAATACTCAAACCGACCAAACAGATAATGAGCTAAGTCGTCGTGCAGCGCGTATGGCGCCATTTAAGCCGGAAGATAAGAACAAGACTTTGTCTGCTTTTAAGAAAGAGTTTGGCGTGCATTGGGAAGCAGCCGTGCGCTTTTTGGCTGGAAGAAGTGCAGATCAAATGGATACGAGCTTATACGATACTTCTTATTCAGAAAGTGATATAGAGAAAGATAGAAATATTGAGATAGAAGTCGAAACAGCTAATGGTGAGCAGCAAGTTGTAGACGTTTTGTTTAAAAAAAGTTTATTGAATTTTAAGCTTACGAATATTGATTTTGGACTCAAAAAAGAAGGGGATAAGAGCCCATTGCAGCCGGGAACAGATTATGTGGTTAAACGTTTTGCGAATGCTGACGGTATATCAAGCGAACTATTTAAGACTTTGGTACTGCCGACGGTTCAAGCTGAATCTAAAGTAATTAACGAATATAATACCGAACGTTTTGGATGGAATAAAGACAGCAGTTTGGTATTGGATTATCCAAACGAAATAATCTTGATTCAACTCGTTGATTTTGGCGGCATTCCTTTATTAAACCGTCCACAGTTCGGCGGTCTTGATGACCTGGATTTCACAGCTTTGGGTCGTGAAATCGCAGAAATGCACAATCAAGGCATTTATCATCCGGGAATATTGGATTCAGCGGGTAGGTTAAATTATTCGAATATTTTCTTGGGTGATAGTGGTAGGGCTCCATTTGACCCTGATTTGGCACAGGTCTTTTTTGAAGACTTTGGCTTTGCTACTAAAGTTGAATCAGATTCACCATTATTAGCTAAACAATTTAGATCTATCTTAAGGTCTATTGAAAATGAATTTGACTCAAATTTTGATATTATTACGGGATTTGAGAACGGATACAAAACTATTCGTTCCCGCATGACAGATCTAGCTAAGGCAAAGCAGTGGACTACAAATGTATTAGTGTTAGATCAATTGAGTAAAAAGGGCAAGAAGTTAATGGAGTTATTTGCGAAAGGTGTAACTCGATTTAAATCAGGCTCGCCATATGTCTTAGATGTGAATAATGGAGTGGTGGTTTTTGAAGTGAAGACTAATTCGTCGCAAGCGAAGTCCATTGCCATATTCAATGGCTTGGACACGACCAATACTGTTGATGAATGGGCAATCACTGCTCAAAGTCCAATGAATAGGGTGGATGATATTGACTTTGCTGTCCCTGAACCAGAAGCGTCTATAGGAGATGTGCTGGCTTCTGAAATTCGTGAAGAGGCTCTTAAGCATGAAGAGAGCAGAACACGGTTGCTTGCGACAATATTAAATCGTCGCTTGACTAGTTCGAGAGATGAGGATGTGGAGAAAATAGCTTTAGATATCCGTTTGGATAATTATGAATTAAGCGGCACCCCAGCTTATTATGAAGAGAATATAAGACAAATCATTGATGTTTTGGACGTCATACGTAGTCAGGGTGTTGAAATTCGGATTAAATTATCCGCATCCAACGCCTCGCTTATAAAACGCGCAACTGATTTGGGACTGGAGCCGTCAGCTACTATCAATGGGTTAACTAGTATGCAATTGACTGATATAGATCATTTGGATACATCTAATTTAGGGGATGAAGCCGGTTACTTGCCATTAGAGCAGCCTCAAGTGGGTTCATCAGGCCTTATGCCTGTCTTGCCAATTAGGTCAACACTGTATTTAGCAGTGCTCTTAGCCACGCGTACAGAGAAGATTGATAAACATGACCCTATTGTGAATATCGCTCGTGCATTGGCAGGGGACTCAAAAGCACAATTGGACGCCGATTACTTAAACGCTATTCGCCGTGGTGATGCCGATGTATCGACCTTGGATTTAGCCAAAAAATTAGCTATTGGAGTAATCACACGTATTCCTTTTGGAGAATTCTTAGCATTCATGCAACGCAATATAGCCACTGTTGGTTCAGCCGCTTAGTCATATTGCGTCAGCTACTGACACCACGCCGCATAACTCCAATCCCGTTATTATGATCACACTTGAGTAATTGGGGGAATTCGATTAGTCTGGTTGGGATATGGCTAAATTTGAGAAAAAACCTCTGAATACAGAGGATAGAGGTGTGATGAGGACGCCGGAGGATGGCGACTTTTATATTGATACTAATATTCAGGTGATTCATGAGGATGAGTCTTTATTGGTGGTTAATAAGCCAGCTCCATTAGCCGTGCATGCCGTGGGTTCTTATAGGTATGTGAATTTGCATAATCTCCTTAAGGAAGATGCGCGTTGGAGTGATTGTGATATTAAATTAGTGCATCGCTTGGATGCGGAAACAAGTGGCGTGCTTGTGATAGCCAAGGATTATTTGGCCTCTAGGCATATATGCAAACAATTCATGGATGGACAAGTCCATAAAGAGTATGAGGCTGTTGTTTTTGGTCGTCCTAAAGAATTGAGCGGCGACATCACTTATGCATTAGGTTATGACAATACTTCTGCTTTTCAGAGAACCCGTATGCGCGATGATGAGAATGGCGAAAATGCACATACACAATATGAAGTCTTGGCATCCAATCAAGATTATAGTCATATTAAATTAATCCCTTTGACAGGCAGAACCCATCAATTAAGAATTCATTTAGCCTTATTGGGGCACCCGATAGTGGGGGATAAGTCCTATTTGGATCCTGAGATATATAAAATATATGTGAAGGAGGGTTTGGGAGAAGCTATATTAAAACGCCTCAAGCTACGCCGACTTTGTTTACACGCATCTCAGATACGATTTACGCACCCAATTAGCGAAGAGGTCGTGACATATCACGCCCCAAAACCAGCTCTCATAGAAGATTTTGTAGCTCAACAAAACTTTAAACCCTGATAGACCTATTTGCTACAATAGGGCCCATGTCGATTAATAGAATAATTTCCACACGCATCTCTGCACTTTTAATCAAAACACCGCTACGACCCAATCATGTCACGACATTGGCTCTGTTGTTTGGTTTATTAGCGGGATTAACTATGTCTAGAGGAAGTCATGCAGCCATGTTGTGGGGTGCATTGTGGCTACATATAGCCTTTGTTCTAGATAATTGTGACGGCGAAATTGCACGGGCCAAGTCATTGCAAACAGAATTGGGCCGAAAGTATGACTTGGTGGCTGATACATTAGTGGATTTAGCTTTGTGGACAGGCTTGGGTTGGGGTGTTTGGTTGGTGAATCAGAATCCTTATTGGTGGACTTGGGCATTAGCCGCCTGCCTTGGATCCATTATTAATCAATATCAAGTAGTTGATGAGCGCTTAAGAGGCGTTTGCACTTCCACGCATTCAAAGAGTGAAGCGAAGGTATTGAGAAAGAAGAAATTGCATTTGCGTGTATTGGATGCGTTTAGTCATAATGGTGACAGTGTTTGGCCAATATGGATTATGGCTTTGATGGGTGATATAGGCCTATTCTTAATTGCTGGTTGCGTGTATATAAATTTAATGTGGATATGGAGGTTAATATCTCACAAATAAAATGGCGTTCTATGTGGAATAAGTGCATGGGGAAGCATATATGGATCAAAATAGCGGCCACTGGCATTGGTCTCTGGCTATTATATGCATCCATACAACAAGTCTCTTGGGTAGATTTAGTTCAATTATTCAAAAATGCCGGATGGGTTTTGCTGCTAACTGTATTTGTTTATCCTATAGCGAGTATATGTCATGCCTTAGCGCTACGAGCGTTGATACCGCGTGATGACCGGTCCAAAATTCGATTCATAGATATATACACCATTCGCATGATAGGGGATGCCCTAAATAAGGTAACGCCTTTTGTGGATTTGGGTGGAGAGCCACTCAAGGTGTATTTACTTAGTCAAAAAAAATTAACCTCTCTATCACAAGCGGTGGTAGCAGTGTGGATGTCCAAAATTGGTTTTGTGGCTAGCGAAATAGTATTTATATTATTAGGTTGGCTAGGGCTCCACTTGTATTATCCAAACTACAGCCTTAATTGGGTGATATGGACGGGCTTGATCATATCGTTGATTTATTTAGCAATACTTGTTTTAGCTCAAAAAAATGGCGCCATTCGAGTTGTGCCTAAGTTAATCAAAAAGATTAATTTAGACCATGAAGATAGTCAATGGCAAGAAGCTGATAAAGGCCTAAAGCTTTTTTTCTCCACGCGTTCTATGGATGCTGCGATTTCTTTTGGTTGGCAGTTTTTGGGTTGGGTCTTGGCTTTGTTTGAGGTGCTAATCGCTTTTAGAATATTAGGTTTAGAAATCACCTTGGGCCAAGCCTTTATCTTTCAGTCGATATTACAAGTGATCAAAACAGCTAGCTTCATGATACCCGGCAACTTAGGCGCTCAAGAAAAGGGTCTTGCCATGCTCGCTATACATTTAGGGTATTCGGCAACGGATGGCTTTATATTGAGTGCGATTAAGCGCTTTAGGCAATTCGTTTGGGTTGTGGGCGGGCTGATTCTGTGGAAAAGGTTCAACTCATCGAAACACAACGATTCCCCGTGACTGAGATGAATAATAAATATTACTCGATATCTAGGCATAAAATTGGGATAATCCGTACTGCTAACAAGCAATTGTACGACAATAATTATGACTATATGATTAAAAGAGATCAAAATGACTACAGCAACTAATAAAAATAATTGGACTGAATTAAGAAAAGAAATTCGCTTTTTGACGACATTGCTTGGTGACGTTATGCGCGAACAAGAGGGCGTGTCATTTTTTAACAAAATTGAACAAATCCGAGCTTGCTCTATTCAATTCAGAAAAGACCACCAAGTCGATGAATTAGCTAAACAACGTCGTATTATCGCTAAGCTTAAAGCAGATGATGTTTATAATGTCGCCCGTGCTTTTACGATTTATTTTCAATTAGTCAATTTGGCTGAAGAACGAGAACGCATTCGGCGTTTACGCGCGCATGAAGTCAGAGGTAATTCGATGCCCGAAATGTCGTTGAAAAAATTATTTCATGATTTGAAGAAAATGGGTGTTTCGCCTAGGCGTATTCAAGAATTTATAGACAAGGCCGAAATAGACTTAGTTCTGACAGCCCATCCCACTGAGGCTAAACGCCGCTCAATTATGGAGCATTTGCTTAATATAAGTGCGGTGATGGATGACTTGGACCATTTGGGCGAATCTAATACAGATAGACGCTTTAGGATATTGGAAATCAAGCAGACATTGGAGATATTATGGCAATCCTCAGAGGTACGCAAAAAGAAAATGGGTGTTACCGATGAAATTGAACAAACATTATTTTATTTTAAGCGCACAATAATTAATTTGACCTCTGTTTTTGGTCAGAAAATGAATATGGCTTTTAAATCCGCTTATCCTAAAGCATCGTTGACGCATAGGCCCTGTGTGCGATTTGGTTCTTGGGTAGGCTCAGATAGAGATGGTAATCCTTTTGTCACTCCAGAGGTGACTTTGCAAGCGGCCTCCATGCAAAAAAAGGCCATTATTGAGTACTATCTTGCTCAAATAAAGGATTTGATACGCAAATTTAGTCAGACAGAATTAAGAGTAGGAACTAGTTCAGAGCTTAGAAATTCTAATAAAAAAGATGCTAAACAATTCCCCAAAGTTCATAGCGAAATTCAACGTTATGAATCAACAGAATTGTATCGCGAAAAGCTGAGCTTCATTCACGCTAAACTCGTTCGTACTCTCGATGGGAGAGAAGGTCGCTATGAAGATAAAGACGCATTTTTAATCGACTTAGAATTAATCTCTAAGAGTTTGATCAAAAATAAGGCCAAGACCACAGCTGACGGTGAATTAAGGAATTTGATGCTTCAAGTACGCACCTTTGGATTTTATTTGGCCAAATTAGACTTTCGTGATCATAGTCTCAAAATCCGCAAAACTTTAGAAGATATTTATGGCCGCACTCTCACCCAAAAAGAATTGATTGCCGAATTAGCAAGTAATTCTAAGGCTAGAATACCCACTAATTTATCTCCTGAAGCCGAGGATATATTAGCGCAATTACGAGTTATGCAAGAAATTATCCAAAAACATACGGGTGAGATGATTGGTAGTTATTTGATTAGCATGACCGAGAAGGTAGAAGACTTATTAACCTTATTATTATTAGCCAAAATTTCCGGATTAGTTATTATTAAAAATGGGCGTGTTATTAAGAGCCAGATACGCGTGACGCCTTTATTCGAAACCATTCAGGACTTGGAGAATGCCCCTCAGTTTTTGAATCAGTTACTTAGCTTGCCGATATACAAATCTTATTTAAAAAGCATAGGATTGATTCAAGAAATTATGCTTGGATATTCTGATAGTAATAAAGATGGCGGTTATTTGTGCGCCAATTGGAAATTGTATATAGCTCAGAAGAAAATGCTTCAAGTAGCTAAAAAAATAGGTTTTCAACTCAAGTTTTTTCACGGTAAGGGTGGCACAGTTGATAGAGGCGGCGGTACATCTCATAGAGCGATTATGGCTGAGCCATTTGCTGCCACTGATGGCCGCATCAAAATCACTGAGCAGGGTGAAGTGATCTCACAAAAATATTCCAATCTAACAATTGCCGAACGTAATATAGAGCAATTGTTTAGCGCCGTGATGGGAACAAACTTTTTTAAACAAAAAAACTCTGGTCAAATGCATAAGAATATTAAGCACTGGGAATCTGTCTTTGATTATTTGTCCCAAAAGTCATTTGATTATTACCGTTCTCTAGTAGGGCAAGGCGACTCGTTTCTAGATTTTTTTCATCAAGCCACACCGATTCAAATCATGTCCATGACCAATATTGGATCTAGACCGGCTAAGCGGAAGTCATCTAATCGCATAGAAGAGCTTCGCGCTATTCCATGGGTATTTAGTTGGATACAATGCCGCTACGCCATCACATCTTGGTTTGGCATAGGTCATGCCTTGGAGGCGTATGTTAAGGAGAATAAAGCCCGTGGTGCCCAAGACTTACAAGCCATGTACAAAGAATGGCCATTTTTTAGAATGATTATTGATAATGTGCACTCTTCCTTGGCCAAGACTGACTTATGGGTCGCTGAAACTTATTTGCAATTAGTTAAAGACGATTCCTCTGGAAAAGAGATTCATGAAAAAATCCGTGCTGAGTACACACGCTCTGTTAAATATGTAACCCAAGTGTCCAATCAAAAAGAACTTTTATCGCAATGGAGCGTACTTAAACAAGCCATACGACTACGCAACCCTTATATTGACCCCCTACACAG
>JBLINS010000056.1:0-13487 GCA_047639455.1 Candidatus Omnitrophota bacterium | reverse complement strand
TTAAATGCATGACAAAAAATTTATAAAAAAGCAAAACCGTGGAGACAAGCGGGATCGAACCGCTGACCCCCTGCTTGCAAAGCAGGTGCTCTCCCAACTGAGCTATGTCCCCGTATCTATTATAGACCGAAAAACCAAACTGGCCAAAAAATGGGCCAACCTGGAATCGAACCAGGGACCTCAGCGTTATCAGCACTGCGCTCTAACCAACTGAGCTATTGGCCCTAATTTTACTAGAGTGGCCCATATATCTGGCCTAAATTTTATTGAATAATCTGAACGTGCGTGCTTAGGGTCGACCGTATCCGCAATTTCTTGCAGATTCTCCTTAGAAAGGAGGTGATCCAGCCGCAGCTTCCGCTACGGCTACCTTGTTACGACTTAGCCCTCCTCACCAGTTTTACCTTAGGCGCCTCTCTCCTTGCGGTTGAGTAGACGATTTCGGGTACCACCGATTCAGGTGGCTTGACGGGCGGTGTGTACAAGACCCGGGAACGTATTCACGGCGTCGTGGCTGATACGCCATTACTAGCGATTCCAGCTTCACGCAGGCGAATTGCAGCCTGCGATCTGAACTGGGGCCGGCTTTTTGGGATTGGCTCCACCTCGCGGTATTGCAGCCCTTTGTACCGACCATTGTAGCACGTGTGTCGCCCTGGGCGTAAGGGCCATGCTGACTTGACGTCATCTCCACCTTCCTCCGGTTTATCACCGGCAGTCCCTTTAGAGTCCCCGACATTATTCGCTGGTAACTAAAGGCAATGGTTGCGCTCGTTGCGGGACTTAACCCAACACTTCACAGCACGAGCTGACGACAGCCATGCAGCACCTGTACTAGACTCCGATTGGATACGGTCACCCGACGTTTCTGTCAGGTTACTTCTAGCATGTCAAGCCCAGGTAAGGTTCCTCGCGTAGCCTCGAATTAAACCACATGCTCCACCGCTTGTGCGGGTCCCCGTCAATTCCTTTGAGTTTCAGTCTTGCGACCGTACTCCCCAGGTGGTAGATTTAATGTGTTAACTGCGGCACTGAAAGGATCGACTCCTCCAACACCTAATCTACATCGTTTACGGCAAGGACTACCAGGGTATCTAATCCTGTTTGCTCCCCTTGCTTTCGCAGTTCAGCGTCAGTTTTCAGCCAGTATGGTGCCTTCGCCATCGGTATTCCTCCAGATATCTACAGATTTCACCCTTACACCTGGAATTCCCCATACCTCTCTGATACTCAAGTCTTACAGTTTCTATTACAGTTTCGGGGTTAAGCCCCGAAATTTCATAACAGACTTAAAAAACCGCCTACCTGCCCTTTACACCCAATAAATCCGAACAACGCTTGCCACCTCTGTATTACCGCGGCTGCTGGCACAGAGTTAGCCGTGGCTTCTTCTGAAGTTAACGTCAGCTTTGGCATTATTTATACCAAAGGTTTCTTCACTCCTGAAAGCAGTTTACGACCCTAAGGCCTTAGTCCTGCACGCGGCGTCGCATCTTCACGCTTTCGCGCATTGAGAAAGATTCTCGACTGCAGCCTCCCGTAGGAGTCTGGACAGTGTCTCAGTTCCAGTGTTGCTGGTCATCCTCTAAGACCAGCTACCCGTCAAATGCCTTGGTGAGCCATTACCTCACCAACAAGCTGATAGGACGCAAGCTCATCTTTAAGCGACAGGCCCGAAGGTCCCCATCTTTGATCACCAATCCATGCGAATCGGTGATGTTATTCGGTATTAGCATTCCTTTCGGAATGTTGTTCCCAACTCAAAGGTAAATTACCTACGCGTTACTAACCCTTCTGCCACTATATCCGAAGATATCGTTCGACTTGCATGCCTGATCCACGCCGCCAGCGTTCGTTCTGAGCCAGGATCAAACTCTCCATAACAAAATTTAGTGCTACCACCGAAGTGATAACAAAAAATCTTCGGACCCACAAGTGGGTCCTAATTTTTCGAGATTGAACCTAAGCAATTATGATGTACCTTATTTCTCTAGGAATTGTCGTTGGACAACCTTTAATAGGTATATCCGCACGAACAGATTATTCAATTTTGAAAGAGCAAAAAATTTTGTTAACTGTTACCAGTTGACGAGGGCAAATAATATCACCCTGTGGGGGGTGTGTCAATAGATATTTTTTATTATTAAATACAATATTGAGAGGTAATTTAATAGGCGCTTAATCTGTCTGAAACATTCACATTTGCATGCATTTATAGGGCTATATTTAGTAGGGCTTAAAGCAGGTAATGGACTTTTGCGGGCGTAACTTCATGTGGCGGAACCGCTACAGATGCAAAAAAAACTATGCGACGACAACCTTATTGCGCCCGCCATTTTTGGCTTCATACAAGCCAGCGTCAACGCGCTTAAACATGTCTTCCATGGTCTCCCCTGAGATATAAGCGGTGACTCCAAAACTAGCCGTGACCGGATGCTTGACCTTGTCTTTGCCAAGAATGAATTCGCGCGCCTCAATTGTCGAACGCATTTTTTCAGCGACTTTAACGGCCGCTTCAATGGGCGCTCCTGGAAGCATGACAATAAACTCCTCGCCACCATAACGTGCGGCCACATCCAATGCCCGACAATTGGTTTTCATTATGTCCGCAATAGCTCTCAGAACTTCATCACCATAAGAGTGACCGAAAGTATCATTCACATATTTAAATTTATCGCCATCAGACATGATTAAGCATATATCTTTTTTACTTCTCAATTCCATACTGGCCATTTCAGCTTGTAGCAATCTTTTAAAATGACCAATATTGTACATACCGGTCAAGGAATCAGTGGTAGCCAAACGCATTAACCTAGTTTTTTCAAGAGTAATAATTATTTGGTGATAGGCGGTCAAAGCCACATAACTACTGAGAATTAAAAATAGGGGGTATATCACAGCAATCACAAAACCAAAATAAACAAATGCTATTACCGCAATAACAGTGTGACACGCGGCAATGCCAATAATCATCAGCATGCTATGCAAATAGTTAGTGCGTAGCATGATCAGGAATATTAGTGCGCTCATTAGCCATAAAATTAATATATTCGCTTTATCCGATGCAGTTACAACGAATTTATTCTCTAATAAAGAATTAATTACAGTGGCATTCACGCCCATTGCGGGATACGCCGGCTCGAGAGGGGTAGCGCGTATATCATAAAGGCCAGTTGCAGACACACCAATTACAACAATGGCATCTTTGAATATATCAACGGGAATACGCGTCTTCTCGCCCTTCAGCCACTGCGTATAGGTGACGACAGTGTCAATAAAGGAAACATGTTTATACGTGTCGCTCCACTTACCTGGCCAATTAATAATCATATCCCCTTGCTCCGTCAGAGGCACCTTGATATCTGGCTGACCGACTAGGGGTATTATCACCTCATTTCTTGCCAAACGTACGTCTTTAGTATCAACGCCCAATTCATGCAGTGCCATCCTAAAACCCAATTGAAAATATATTTTTTTGGGTCCAGAAATCGCTACGCGGATGCGGCGCAGAATACCGTCGTCATCCGGCGTAATCGAAATATGACCCTCTCCTTTAACATGTTCGGCCAAAAGAGGCATTGATTGTAATAACCCACCACCGGATCTCTGCACAATATCAGCAAAAGCTACCGGTAAAAAAACATTGTCGGCACTTTTAATCATATTCGCAAATAATAAATCAGTTTGTGGATCAGCCTCTTCTGAAAACAAAACATCAAATGCTACCGATGATGCGCCCATGTCCTTAAGCGCCTTAACAATCGTAGCATGCCATTCCCTATCCCAAGGCCAGCGGCCTATGCTCTTAATGGAATCTTCAGCGACTTCTACTAGGACAATTTTGGGAGAGATGTCTTGGATTTCTCGAATTTTGAATCTATGGTCTAAGGTCAAGTTTTCTATGCGGTCAAATATGCCACTCACATATGCCAGTGTCGCAATCAAAGTCAGGCAAACGGCAATTAGAAATTTGGCGGAAAGAATGTAATCACGGGCTAAGCGCGTTAGCATATTGGAGAACGTTTTATTCATTGA
The DNA here is from genome assembly GCA_047639455.1 of Candidatus Omnitrophota bacterium. Classification (GTDB taxonomy): domain Bacteria; phylum Omnitrophota; class Gorgyraeia; order 2-02-FULL-51-18; family JAGOUK01; genus JBLINS01. The sequence continues at coordinate 9,452 of JBLINS010000056.1, read as the reverse complement.
TTTAGGTTTTCATATATAAAGCATCTTAAGCGTTTTGTGTGTACTGAGCCAAAACAAGTAGCGCTATTCAACTGAAACTTCAAATTCAGTGCCACGTATACCGACAATAGAACTAGGCGTTCGGACATTAAAGCTGGAGCGTTTTTTAAGCTTTTGGGCTTTAAGCAAAACCGACCCAATCATAATACTAACTTCGGTATCATCTTTGTCAGCGTTGGCAGTTAATGCAGTTAACTCCATAACTGTGTTGGGCCGAATATTAGCAACTGTTTTATTTCTACCCGTAAAGAGAAGTCTAGCCGTTGATTTATCATCTGTCTTAACGATGTCATCCTCGGTTAGAACAATGCCCTGTTTCATGCCTCCCCACTCACCCACACCACCAATTTGGACCTGCGGGAGGCCTGTGACCTCCTCGACCAATACCTCGCGGTTTGAATAAGCTAATGTGCTAGATACGAAAAAGGTCGTGCTAAGTGTAACTATAAAAAGCACAAGCACGCTTTGCGATTTTGAAAAGATTGTCTTCATAAGTGTACCTCCGACAAAAAATGAGCCTGAACAAACTGCCAAGTGCAGCTTCCTTTAATGTAAAGCATACATGAACTAACAATAATTTTCAAATATTACTATTTATATTGAATTTTTGACTCTTCTAATAAATAGGGTCGGCAATGAAGTGGGCTACTTAACTATATTTAACTACAGTAATTACAATAAGTTACAATGATATTACGCTTAAATAGTTACGCTTGCCCACTTTTAAGATGGTTGGTGTTGCGGATAAAGAGGTTATTTCGTTGGGATCAGTTTTCACTTCTCCGTTGATAGCAACTGCATTCTGACTGATCAATCGGCGCGCTTCACCGCCGCTTTTAACCGCTGCGGTTTCAATCAATAATTTTAATAAAGTCATGCCGCTCTGGGCCGAAATCTGCTTGATTTCATCGGGCTGATTACCCTTGGAGAACACGTTTCTAAAATTATCCAATGCTCTGACAGCGTCTTCGGGTGAATGGTATCTGGCGGTAATCAAGCCAGCCAAATCCTCCTTGGCAGCTTTAGGATGTTTGCTCTGATTATCTATCGATTTTTGAACAGCTTCGCCATCAATGTCAGTCAATAACTGATAATATTCGATCATTTGCTTGTCCGATATCGACATAATCTTGCCAAACATATCATTCGGCGCATCCTCAATGCCAATATGGTTACCAAGGCTTTTTGACATTTTTTGCTTTCCGTCCAGACCTACGAGTAGAGGCAGCATCATCACAGCTTGTGGTTTTTGACCGTATTCTTTTTGGAGTTCTCGGCCCATAAGCAAATTAAATTTTTGATCAGTCCCACCTAATTCAATATCGGCTTTAATTTTGACAGAATCATAACCTTGCATGAGCGGGTAAAACAATTCCAATAAACTTAAAGGCGCTTTAGAGGCGAGTCTTTTTTGAAAATCATCTCTCTGAATAATTTGACTCACAGTTACCCGGCTAGCTAGGTCCATCATGTCCGCAAACCCCATGACACCAAACCAGTAGTTATTGTATATCGTCTCGGTGAGCTCTGGAATCAAGACTTTATATGCTTGCTCTTGATAAGTCTTGGCATTGGCCTTAATCTCTTCCTCAGAGAGCCTAGGGCGCAACTTATTACGACCTGTGGGATCGCCTATTCGCGCGGTAGCGTCACCTATGATAAAGACAACCTTGTGGCCAAAATTCTGGAATTGGCGAAGCTTGTTCAATAAAACGGTATGGCCTAGATGAATGTCCGGACTGGATGGATCAAAACCAGCTTTGACAGTAAGAGGCGCACTGTCAGCAATAGACTTTGAAATCAGAGCAATAAGTTGATCTTCCGAAATTAATTCAGATATGCCCTTACTCAATACCTCGACTTGCGCCTTGGCGTTATGCTTCACAGAGTACTAGATCCCTTTAAGGCTTAAGGCAATCTTATGTGCAGCTGAATCTACTTTAAGAATTTTGGCTTCGAACTTTTCCTGTAAAGGAAAATTCTTTTCAAGGTCAGCTGATAATTCCTGAGACATTTCAGATATGTGCAAAAGGCCTTCAACATCAAGCTCAACTTCAACAAAAACACCAAATGCTGCAATTTTCGTAATCGGGCCTTCAATCAATGAGCCAACTGGGTATTTTTCCGCAATCAATATCCAAGGGTCAGCTTCAAGTTGTTTTAAGCCCAAAGAAAGTTTACGCTTAATTTGATCCACGTTTAATACGACAGCCTCAACCTCATCACCCTTTTTAAGAATTTCTTTAGGGTGAGTGATTTTTTTGGTCCAAGACATGTCGGATATATGGATCAATCCATCAATGCCATCCTCAACTTGAAGAAATGCACCAAAATCAGTCAAATTCCAAACAGCGCCTTTGACTTTTGTGCCAATCGGGTATCGCTCTTCAATACCAACCCATGGGTTGTCGGCGATTTGCCGTATACCCAATGAAATTTTTTGGCTATTTTTGTCCAGAGACAAAACCATCACTTCGACTTCTTGACCAACTTCAAACATGGTGCTCGGGTTGGCATTGCGCTTAGACCAAGAAATCTCTGAAACATGCACCAAACCTTCAATGCCCTTTTCAATTTCAACAAATACGCCATAAGGAACTATATTAACGATTTTTCCATTGGCTTTAGATCCAATTGGGAATCTTCCGTCTACTTCATCCCATGGATTTGGCTGAAGCTGCTTAAGGCCCAATGAGACTTTCATTGTTTCTTTATCAAAGCTCAATACCTTAACGTCTACATTATCGCCAACTTTAAGAATTTCATTCGCGTGGTTAATGCGGCCCCAGCTCATATCTGTGATGTGTAGCAAGCCATCGATTCCACCCAAATTAATAAACGCTCCAAAATCAGTTATGTTCTTAACAGTACCCTCGCGAACAACCCCGACTTCTAATTCAGAAAGAATTTTTTCCTTAGAAATCAAACGTTCTTTTTCCAGAACGTCTTTGCGCGACACAATAATATTACGTCGTTTAGGATTGATCTTAATGATTTTGACTTCTATGGTTTGGTCTAAAAGTGAGTTGAGATTACCAAAACCTTTGATGAAAGCAAGTGATGCTGGTAGGAAGGCTTCAACGCCACCGATATCGGCCATCAAACCACCTTTGACTTTTCGGATAATATGTGTTTGAACCAAATCATTTTCGCCATGCTTATCTAATACTTCTTCCCAGCCTTTAGTTCTTTCGGCCTTGCGTCGAGATAGTATGCAATGGCCGTGTTCATCTTCAATTTGATCAATATACACTTCAACTTCGTCCCCTGCTTTAATTTCGGCTGGGTTAACAAATTCATATTTAGCAATTACGCCTTCGGATTTGAAGCCGATATCAACAATAAAGGAAGTTTGTGTGATTTCAGAAACCACACCTTTAACAACTTCGCCTTGTCTAAAATTTTTGAATGACTTTTCGTAATTTATACTAAACGCATTATTATCATCTTCTTCTGCGCCGTCGATTCTTTTGATTGTATTTTCCATTAACATTATTTACCTTCTAGGACTTAAGTCCTAATTTTAGTTTGTGGATTTGATCCATAACGCTTTGAGCGGTTTTTAAATAGATCTCATCTCGGTTTAAGTTTTTTGCAACAATCACATTAATTGGCTTGCCTAGCACAACTCTTATCTGCCTGGGCCGAAAACACTTTTTATTCGGTGGCCAAGCATCCGCAGTGCCATGTATATAGCAAGGAATAATCGGAACTTTTGCTGCTTTAGCCAGAAATGCAACACCTGGCTGTGGCTCCAACATATCATCGCCAGTGGAGCGAGTTCCTTCAGGGAAAATAACTACCCCACTACCACCCTTCAATGCTTTTGTAATTGTTCGCAAACTCCTGAAGTCGTCATCGGCTGCAACGGGCAATGCGCCCAACATGGTAATAACCTTGTGCAGGAAACGAATCTTGAATAATTTCTGATTAGCTACAAAGACCAGCGGTCTAGGTATTCCGCCCCCCAAAACTGGGGGATCCAAATAACTGACATGATTAGACGCCAAAATAAAGCCTTGAGGCTTTTTTGGCAAATTCTCCAGTCCAATGACGCTAAAACGATTCCAGGTTTTAAATATAATATATAGCAACGTCTGACATAGCGAATAAAACCATGGAACCATTACTTTTTACGTCCAATAGGACTCTTGGTTCCATTATTTGACCCCATAATGTCAGAAATTAGTTGCGCGATTGTACCAACTACCTCAGATATTGTCAATTTGGACGTATCCACCAATATGGCATCATCAGCTTGTTTGAGAGGTGAAATTTTGCGGTTCTTATCCCGCGCATCTCTCCGCTCTTGCTCTGTGGTCAAATCTTCAATTTTTACAGATACGCCCCGTGCATTCAACTCGGCCGCACGGCGTTCAACCCTTATGCTAATATCGCCATCCAAATAAAATTTATAAGGTGTGTCAGGAAAGACAACGGTTCCGATGTCGCGGCCCTCTACAACGCCACCATATTTCTTGCCCAAAACGCGTTGCATCGCCACCATATTCTCCCGTACTCCAGAATTGCTAGCAATATGGTGTACTTGATTGGTCAATTCAGGCGTTCTAATTTCGTGTGTGACATCAATCCCGTTTGCAATAACTTGCTCCAAACCCTTTTCATTTTTTTTAAAATCTATTTTTATTATCTTTGACAATTCTGCAATAGCGGACTCATTAGTTAATTCGACATTCGTAGTCACAGCTACATAGGTAACAGCACGATACATGGCGCCTGTGTCCAGGTAAGGTATTTGTAATTTCTCTGCCAATTGTTTCGCAACTGTTGACTTGCCACTGCCCGCAGGACCGTCTATAGCAACCAATATTTTATTCGTCATAATTAACTTTTTGTCTTATTTTTGAAACTCTGTCTAATGTATTTCCGAGCTTTTTCCAATTCTTGTCATCGATCATCTTTTTAATGTTTTTTATTGAATTCACTATCAGGTCAAGTTCAGCTGAAATCCTTTGTCCATTACTTTGATAAATTGATGACCAAATCACGGCATTGGAGCCAGATAGCCTAAGCATACTTTTTAAGCCGGGGCCCTCATACTTCAATTTTGCATTCTTTGGCTTATCCAAAGCCAAAAAAAGAGCCGTTGATAATAGGTGTGGTGCATGACTCACGGCTGCAACGATAGCGTCATGGCGTTTTGCGCTCAAGCTAATGGTGCTACAACCCAAGTCTCTCCAAAATTTAATCGCCTTTAGCTGCAACTTTTTAGACATATCGTTAACAATAAAGCAGTCTGCTCCAGTAAATAGATCAAACTTAGCGTATGCTGGGCCGCGACCCGTTCCGCCCGCCATTGGGTGGCAGCCAATAAATTGTTTCTTCAAAGAACTTTTACGAACAGCTTTTAATATGCTTTCTTTAGTTGAGCCAACATCCATTATTAGGCAGTTTGGTGATATGCCATCTGGAGCGTTAAGTAAAAAATCCTCAATTTGCTTGACTGGCATGGCTAAAATAATGATATCAGCTGCTTTGAAAGCTGCGCTCGCTGGCATCGCCAACGACCGAATTTTTGGCTGGCATTCTTTTAACTTCGTGATACTTTTTTTATCCCGACAAATTGCAGCCGCAGATCCAACCGAGCCGCTTTTTCTTAAAGCAAGTAATATAGATGCCCCCAATAGCCCAGCTCCCACAACTAATACATTTGAGCGCTTCGTCATCTATTAAGTATTTTCTTGAATTCGCGAATTAAAATCGAATTCTCTTTTTCACTACCAATTGTTATGCGCAAATACTCAGTCATGCCCCAACTACCTAAGTAACGGACTATCACGCCGCGCTTAAGCAATTCCTGGTAAACATCAGCGGCTTTATCGCCAATGTGCAGAACAATGAAGTTTGTGGCGCCAGGTATAATTTTAAAATCTAAATTAGTAAAAAATTTGGTCAGCCGCGTCTTTTGGACGTTTGTCCTACGCACAACACTTTTAAGAAAAACATCATCGCTTAATGCCGCTAAGGCACCAACCTGCGCTAGGTGATTAACATTAAAGGGCTCGCGCATTTTATTCATTGCTTCGGCCACGGATGGATGAGCTATGGCGTAACCAACCCTCAACCCAGGCAACCCATAGGCTTTGGAAAATGTCCTTGATAATATTACATTTGGGTATTTGAGCAATGATTTTGTATTCGGAAAGTCTTTGAGATTTGTGGCATATTCGTAATAGGCTTCGTCAATAAAAACCAAACAATTTGGCGATAGATTATCTATAAAATACTTCAAATCTTTTTTAGGAATATAAGTGCTGAGTGGATTATCTGGATTTGCCAAAAACACCATGCGAGTATAGCGATTAGCCTTACTGAGCATCCCCTTTGTGTCATATTTAAAATCAATTACGGGTATCTCAACGACTTTAACGCCCTGCACTTTTGCGGCTATTGCGTAGATCAAGAAAGTGGGCTTAGCTATCATTATATGTTCTTGAGCTTTAACAAAAGCCCTTATGGCCAATATGATCAATTCATCAGAGCCATTACCCAAAATCAAGCGACTTTCATCAACGCCAAATTTAGTCGCAAGCGCATTCTTTAAATAATAAGATCCAGCATCTGGATAACGGTTAATTGATTCTAGGGCTTTTTTTATTGCCAGAACCGCCTTAGGTGATGGTCCAAAGGAATTTTCGTTAGAAGCTAATTTGATAGCCGACTTAATCCCAAGTTTGCGCTTCAACTCCTCTATCGGGAGACCTGGCTTATATGTTTTGACATCAAATAAACGGCTATTAGCCAATTTTGGCTTATAAATTGATTCGGCCATGCTTAACGCAAACTCGACTTAGGATAAGAGCCCATAACTTTTAGCACTTCACAATCACGCTCTAATTCCGCCAATGCTTCTACGGCTTTTTTCTCGTGAGAATGGGCATCAAAGTCGATAAAGAACAAATAATCCCAATGCCCTTTTTTAGATGGCCTAGATTCAATTTTGGACAAATTTATCTTGCGCTTCTCAAATGCACTCAATACACGCGTCAGCGCTCCAGCTTTATCTTTAATAGATATGACAATGGATGTTTTGTCATCACCCGTTGGTAAAGCAGCTTCCTTAGCGAGCACTAAAAATCGAGTTACATTATTAGAGTTATCTTGAATTGCACTAGCCAAAATATTCAAAGAATGCTTCTCCGCAATTAAAGCGCTAGAAATACATGCGGAATTTTTTTTCTGGGTAGTGATCAAGGCGCTTTTGGCAGTTGATGCCTCAGACATAAAAGGAACGCCTGGCAAATGCGACTCTAGCCACTGACGGCATTGTCCAAAAACTTGTGGGTTTGAATAAACAGCTTTAATTTTTGATAATTCTTTATCTTTCGATAACAGAGATAAATCAATTTGCATAATGATTTCGGCGCATATCTTCAAATCAGATTGGGCAAAACTGTCCAAAGTGAAATAGATGGCGCCCTCGGTGGAGTTTTCTACAGGCACAATTCCATAATCGGAGCGACCATTTTCTACATCAGCAAATATATCTGTGATGGTCTTACAGGGAATGTGGCTGACGCTGCGCCCAAAGTGCTTAACGCTCGCTTGGTGCGAGAATGTCATTTCTGGGCCAAGGTAAGCAATGCGTAAAGCCTTCTCCAAGCTCAATGAGCTGGACATAATTTCTCTATAAATAGATTCAATTGAAGAATTCTTTATAGGTCCAGCGTTAAGAGACTTTAATCTCTTTAATAATTTTTTTTCACGGTCGGGTGCATATACTAATTGGTTATTCTCTTTTTTATACGCACCAATAGCTTGACTGTGCTTCGCCCGCTGATTGAGCAATTTGATTATCCGCTCGTCAAGCGAATCAATTTTATCCCTATGCTTCTTTAACGACATCAGCTTCGCTCGCATTGAGTTCATTTTGCACAACAGCCTCAGTTTCAGGCGCAATTTCTGCAACAACGCCGTTTGGATCTACTTCGGGCTCAGCTAATTCACTACCTGAATCAGTAGCGATGGGCTTGAGACTTTCTGGTAAATCGATGTCCTCTAATGTGAACTCGGCCAAACGCGGCAAATCTCGAATACCACCCAGGCCAAAATGCTCCAAAAATAACTTAGTAGTCGCATAAAGCAAGGGTTTGCCGGGGACGTCTTTCCTTCCGGCGATTTTTAGCAGACCTCGATCTGTTAAAGTTCGAACTGCTCCGTCAACATTAACACCACGGATATATTCAATTTCTTGTCTCGTGATTGGTTGCTTGTAGGCTACTATTGAAAGAGTTTCTAAGCTCGCCGCTGACAGTTTACGTTTCTCCTTAGAAACCCCATATGTCCTAACTACGTCTGACAAGGCTGGGTCTGTAACAAATTGGATTCCGCCTGCGACATGCACCAATCGAAAGCCCCTATTCTGCTCAGTGCACTCTGCTTGTATTGAGTCAATCATGACATTAATTCGTTTAGCTTCTGAAATTTTGGTCGCATCTTTAATTTGTTCCATTGTTAATTGTTTTTCTGAAACAAAAAGCAATGCCTCAATGGCTCTTTTTAACTCCACGTCTTCCATTAATTTCCTCCTCCAATACCATGCTCATCATGCGCAACTTCTGTGTCTAGGCCGGGTGACATCGCCCTATTCCAATGTGGATCATCTTCGTCAATAGATTCTGAGGACGCTATATCAATGTCATCAAAATTTTTGCTTTGTATGAATGATACTTCTTTCAGCCTAATCAGCTCCAGCAACGCCAAGAATACCGTTATGGCTTCCAATTTATTTTTGACCTGAGTGAATAACGTTGTGAATTGGACGCTCTCTCCTGATTTCAACCTACCCAAAATTTCTTCAACTTTTTCAGCAACAGTGAATTCATCCTTGATCACGCGGTGGAATACATCTTTGGGCATTTCTTTCAAAACTCGAGAGAATGCCGTGATCAAATCAAAAATCGAAATATTGATGAATGGGCTATCAGAATCGTCAAATTCAATGGGCTCGGGGTGGCGTCTTATTGAATCGCTACGGGTTTCTTCAAGAACTCTCATTTGCCCAGCAACGTCCTTAAACTTCATGTATTCCAATAATTTTTGAACCAACTCTTCTCGAGGATCTTCTTCAATAGCCGCGTCCTCTTCGACTTGGTCAATTGGCAATAGTGTTTTAGACTTAATTCGCATTAGCATGGTCGCCATAACCAAGAACTCACCAGCAACTTCGAGGTTCAAGACAGACAGCATGTCCATATGCTCTAAGTATTGTTCCGTAATCAAAGTAATTGGAATATCATGAACATCCAATTCATGCTTTTGAATTAAATATAGCAATAAATCCAAAGGGCCTTCAAAAATTTCTAGCTTAACGCCATACGCCATTAATTTAACCCCACTTTTTTTCGGATGTCATGCATGGTAACACTTGCAATTTCACGCGCCTTCACAGC
>JBLINS010000055.1:0-13676 GCA_047639455.1 Candidatus Omnitrophota bacterium | reverse complement strand
CTCAAAGAACAAGACAGTTATAGTGAATGGAATGAACTTATACGGGAATCACACGGGGGGAGGCAAAATTACGCGGGACTAGCCACTTACCAAGCCTTACCCAATCGAACACCTGACCTTAACGATATAAGGGGATGTTCGACTGGGATAGTTGGCTCCCCGACGAGGACTCGAACCTCGGACAAGGTGATTAACAGTCACCTGCTCTACCAACTGAGCTATCGGGGAATAAACTTTTTTATAAATAAAGAACGAATACTGCTTCATTTGATCCCGGCACCTGCTCCCTACCTGCCGGCAGGTACCAACAGAGCACTATTGGGGAACAAATTTACATAAAGATCAAAAATCGAAGGTGTAAGTATAGCTAAAATTGGTGCAGAAATGAACAAAAAAATAGGATTGGGCGTTTTGGGCCCAATCCTATTTAATAATTCAAATATTTAATTCTTAGGTCGTTGAAACTGAATCACTTGAAGTAGATTGTCCTAGAGAGAGATAATAGGACATAAAGGCTCCGCTAGCAACCACGCTAAGATAAGCTTTGACTGCAGAGGTGAAGAAACCGTTCATCACTTGTTCAGCTGTGCCACTAATCACAGATGCGAGTAAGCCTAAAATGAATCCCATTAAGAATCCAATCGCAAAGCCAATTAATACCAACATGACAATCATGCCAATGAGCGGCAAGGCGTTGCCTTTGACAACAGCTATACTGCGCTTAATAGCTGGCAATACGCCCGCATCATCAACAATAACAGCATAAGGTGCTAGGAATAATGAAAAGATAGACACGCCACCCACAACTGCCAATGCCGCACCTAATATAGCTACAATTGGACCAACTTGATCGCCGCCAAGTGTCGCGATTAAGATGATGACTATTGTGAGAATTAACATGATTAATGCGACAACAGCGCCTATGCCTAATAAACGCATAAAGGCTGATCGACCTGTGCCTTTGAATGTTGCTAGCGATGAACTACCAGATTTGATAGCTTCTAGGATATAACCCAAAGTACCCGCTTGCATGAATATGCTCGTCAAAATAAAGACTATGCCTAAGACAATCATTGGTATTGTTGGGCTATCGGGTGCTGCACCCTGAAAAGGAATGTTGATCAAACTCCAAACAAATCCAAAAGCAAAAATTAGTATAATTAATTGACTACTGCCCTTGGCAATAGAAAAACCTTTTTTAATTGAATCAATAACACCCATCGTTTTAATCTCCAAAATCGTCGTTAGTTAGCTTTTACTTGTCATTAGCTTAACATATATTAACAATTATATCTAATCTTAATTGATCGTCTCATATTATGGCCTCTAATTCAAATAATGTCGTTTATTTAGAGGGTATAACGCGCTTCCATGGCTTTGGTGAGAGTTGCTCTATCCGCGAATTCCAAGTCACTGCCCAAAGGTATCCCCTGAGCCAAGCGCGTGACTTTAATATCAAATGGTTTTAGAGCCTTGGCAATATAAAGTGCGGTGGCTTCGCCTTCTGTGTTTGAAGACATAGCCAACACGATTTCATTAATATCTTTACCATCAACGCGTGCTATTAACTCTGGTATTTTAATGTCATTAGGGCCTATGCCGTCGAGTGGTGATAAAGATCCGAATAAAACATGGTATATACCACGAAAAGCCCCTGCTTTTTCTATCGAAATAATTTCTTTGGGCTCTGAAACAACACATATACATTGTTTGTCGCGTGCAACGTCATAACAAATAGAGCATATATCTCTATCTGTTAAATTAAAACAGTCACGGCAATAACGAATGGTTTCTTTAACTAATTGAATGGAGGAGGCGAGTCTTTTGGCCGAACTCTCATGCGAGCCTAATATGTAAAAAGCCAATCTTTCGGCTGTACGTGTTCCAACACCCGGCATCTTAGATAATTCTTCTATTAATGTTTGCATGCATTCAGGGTAGTTTCCGGACTGACTCATTTTTTAATTATGCGTCCGCCAAAGACTCCCATAGCACTCTTGGCATCTGGGTGATCTTCTTTAGGTTTACCGCTATCATCAACTTTCGTGTCACCGGTCAAAATGAACTTAATGCGTGTTCTTTTATCCATCACCTCAGACAAATGTTTCTCTAACATTTTCAGATTCTCTTCAGATCGTAATGCATCCGCATGAAAAGAAAATTCTGGCGAAAAACCAATAGTAACCGCATTATTAACTTCATTAATAGGATTCGCTTCTAATAAATAACTAGCCGCAGACATTTTTTCTTCGCGCACACTTTGCACAAACTTAGTCCATATATTCCGCAAGTTATCAGGCACTGGTTTTGATTCTTCAATTCCAGCTGGCTCTTCTGTTGCTACAACACTAGGAGCCTCTTCTACCTCAGGGCTTTCTATTACTGATGCTTGTGGTGCATCAGATGTTGGTGAGCTCTGTTCTTGGGTAGAGGCAACGGCCGCTTCTTCTTGTTTGGCTTTAGCCGGCGCTACTTGTGCTTTAGCGGGTGCGGCAGTCTCAACTTGGATTCTCTCGCCTTTGCCCTGCAATCGCTTTGGATCCACAGAAACCATAGGTTCGCGAATGGCGCACTTTAATAAAGCCATCTCAGTGATCACGCGTTGATCATCAAAGCGTTTGACTTGTTGAGTGGCTTGCGACAATATGCTAAATATATAAAACAAATCTTGCTTAGAGAATGCGCGCGCTTGCTCAACCAAGGCTTTTTTAAAGTGTTCTTGTCCATCAATTAAGCCCGCATGTTTTTCGGACACTTGAACGACCATCAAATTACGTATATGCCACAAACAGCGTTCTAGAAAATAAGCTAACTCTATACCCCGATTAGCCATTGCTTCAACCACATCTAATACAGAATCTGAATTACGCTCAGCCAAATAATCAAAGAGCTTCAAGAACTCATCATTCTTCAACATACCCAGCGCTTCAATAACATCATCCAAATCAATATCACCCTTAGAAAAAGAAACCGCTTGATCTAATAAAGACTGACTATCACGTAATGATCCATCCGCTGCCTTAGCTAATTCCATAACTGCGTCTGCAGTGATTTTGACATTTTCTTTTTTGGCAATAGCCTCTAAAGTCTTAGCTATTGCATCTGTGCCTATACGCTTAAAATCAAACCTTTGGCAACGCGAAAGAATAGTTACCGGTATTTTTTGGGCCGCAGTAGTTGCAAAGATAAACTTGGCGTGGGCTGGCGGTTCTTCTAATGTCTTTAATAGAGCATTGAAGGCATCATTAGTGATTTGATGAACCTCATCAATAATATAAATTTTGTATTTACCATTACTCGGAACGAATTTGATATTCTCTCGAATTGCTCGCACGTCTTCTATGCCACGATTCGACGCTCCATCAATTTCGATCACATCCATTGATCTGGCTTCATCTATATCCTTACAAGCAGGGCAAGCACCACAAGGAATCTCCGTCTTAGTCTCTGGGCAAGAAAGTGCCTTGGCAAAGATACGCGCCATGGACGTCTTACCCACACCTCGAGGGCCGGTGAATAGATAAGCATGGTGTAACCTGTTTAGTTTTATAGAGTTCTGAAGAGTTAGGCCTATGGCTTCCTGACCAACAACGTCAGCAAAACTCATGGGTCTATATTTACGTGCAAAAACTTTATATGACATGGAATAATTACCTCGATTAGCGGTCATTCTACTTCGCTTACGCCCGGATATCTAGCAGATTTTTGTCGCGGCTTAAAACAATGTGTTTAAGCAGCTATAGAGGTCATAGTGAGAGTCGTGCGGATAGTACGGATGAGATTGGAGATATGTGCTAGAAGTGGGCGTATGGCTCTTTGTTTGAGGTTGAATTGCTTTTGGTTGGCCACAAAGTCTAGGAGTGAGGCTGTGGATTTAAAAGGTGTCATCACGCGATTATTCAAAGCTTCTAATAAACGCCTTGATGGTAATTGATTATAGGATTCGGGCGTTGTTGTATCAAAGGCTTCGGCGCGTCTATCTACGGGTACGATGTCTTGTGCCAATCCAGCTAAGAACCCAATCCCACGATACCAATCAGGTGTGGATGCCTTACCCACACCGTCAACCACATAATTAATACGTTTGGCCTTGCGCTCTAATCCAGCACCCGCTGTTGGTAAATAGCCCACCAATCCCTGATCCGGAGCTGCACCCAAATGTATATAAGTCGTAATATCGGGCTTGTCTATTAATCTACGCGTGAATAATTCCTCGTCTTTCGGCAAATCTTCTAATCCGCTTAAATAAAAATCCAAACCTTTACCCCAAAAAGACGCATGCACTTCCGTTAATTGATATAGCAAAAACCGCATCTGACTCCTAAATTCCTTAGGATTGGTTTGAGCTAATTGAACTAACTCTTGCATGGGAATCTCAATCGGCATATTCAAATCACCAATAACACCTAAGTCAGCCATTAACTCATCCGTCTGGGTAATCGATTGTTGTATAGACTTCAACGCCTGCTCTCGATCGTTCTCATCTTGTAATATAACTTGTTCTCTGCGGTTTGTTGATCTCTGCCGTTGCATCGCTCCGCGTTCAGCGCGCGTATCATCAATCATCACTACCTCATCACCCACACTATAGGTTAGCTGAGACCCATCAACCGATTCAATAGTCACAACCGAATAAGATAACAATCCTGACGTTGTTAATTCCGGCATTGTCACCAAACCATATCTCCGCCCTATCTCAGGGTTGCTAATAGACAAAGTTAATTCTCGCTCCCAATCCTTCAACTGCGTCATTCTAGGGGAAGCCTTTGCTTGGCTTGGAGTATCAGCTTTTTTTGTGACCAATCTAGCGCTAACTTTAGATCTGACAATATAGAACTCAGATTCACCATAAGCTGGTAAGACATCAAATTGTAATTCAGGGTGGTCTTTAATGAATTCATGCATTTTGTATTCAAGTGTGGCGCCATTACTGCGATAACTCAATGATATTCTACCTACAAAGACGCTGTCTGGACGCTGCAGAAGGTGTGCCTTAATGGATTCAAATAAAGCTTGGAATGTTGTGAAGTTAATGCCATAGCCGGCATTAATAACAAAACTATCCTGAATATCATTTTTCATATCAACGCCAGGCACATTCATCATAATCACGTCTGTGTCGGCTGGAATTACACCTTCTCTTTGCATTAGCAAATTTGTTGCATTGGATATTTGATTAGTGCTTTGACCATAACGTTGATTAATAGAAGCTAACCAAACTGCTCCTTGAAATATATCTGACGCCACACCGCTCATATTTGTATAAAAAAGATCTATGCCCGTGCCAATTCCCTTAATCAATATTTTTTTGTCTTCTTGAAATAGATCTGGATGGTCGGATTGAACGCGTACGAGCATATCCTGCCAATCGTGACTAAATTGATCAGTGGGATCAAAAAAAACGGGTTCCAAATTAGGGTATCGCAATTGGTCTAGAGAAATGTCAGCCCCATCAAGATGAGGCCCTAAATAATAAAGATTAAACAAGTGAGCTGTTTTTAATCGATAAGGAATAGTTGGTCTCCGCAAGTCATCCAGCTCTATATTAGAACTAAGTACAAGCGCATAAGCTCTATCGAAGCTAGGGTTTTTGTTCTGATTAATTAAATAGGTTTTAATTTGTCCAAGAATTGTCTCTGATACAGCTGGGTTTTGCTTACCCCTCCCCATAGACCAAGACATTTTATTTTTAAAATCTGACGGTGCTCGATACATCTCAGATACATCTATATAACTATATTTGCCAAGGTGGGAGAAGATAATGCCTATAGGCCACAATTTTCCTTCGCGCTCAAACATAAGTATCGCCGCATCCGTATCAATTTGTTCTGGCGCAACCTCAACCCGATCATCGTTGTCGTATGACTTAATACGCGCATTCACAATCTCAGACAAAGCCTGCTGACCGCTGCTATTGATTTCAAAATCATATAAGGCACCACCCGGCTTCATTGGTTGGTCTTGCCGCAAATCTCCAAATCCACCCATAGCCAACTCAGCCAACCCCTCATCAAATAAAGTCCACTTCGCATACGCTATATCTTCCTCAGTAAATGCAAACCTTTCGACATCATCATCATTTTGGGTCATTCGAGACGGACGCGGTTCGGCTAATCTTGGGGCAGTAGGGACAATATCAAGTGTTCTCTCGTCTGTGATGTGGGTAATCACGTTGGGATGCGAGAAGCCTCCATCAATCCAGGCTTCTAATTGGTCTGTGGGAAGATTGATATATAGTCCCGATAATTTCAAATTATGGGATTCATTCATCATGGCCATTAATTTTTGAAGTCGTTCATCATCTAAGCCTTGAATGGCCGATCGGGTGCTTTGATCATAAAGGTTTAGTTCGCGTTGTATCCACGCATTCCATTTGGGGCGGGCAACAATCGCTGGAACAGATATCTCTTTGGAAGAATTCTGGTCAAAAATCACAACTTGAGTCAAATCAGAATACATAGCACCTGCAAAAGCACCTTCTATTCGAATTGGGACATTGTCTAACACTTCTATAATAAACCCGTCGCCCTGCGCAAGAATCTCACGTTTCCCGAATCGGCCTAATGGGAATACAATTGGGACATTCATTGATTTAGAGAGTTCAAATAAATAGCGGATGAGTATAGGTTCAATGTCTAGAGTTGAATTAGCATAAATCGCACTAATAGGCACAATGCCCTGATCTGTCAACTGAATCGACAGCCGTCCAATGCGATGCCCTTTGGCGTCTTTGACATAAATCACACGCTTATTAAGATCTAATACAGTTGCTAACGTATATTGCCGCAGAGAGCCGTTTACACAATTCAAACAACTCGGAAATCCCACACCCAAATTAAGAGCCACAATGGGATCCACTTCCATGGCAACACTCAAGGCCTTGGATACCTCATAAGTAGTGGTTGTTTCTAACCCTTGAACATGTTGAATATGCTCTACGATAGCCAAATAATCAGGGGTTTGATTAATTGATGTATTGTTTTGAACCTCGCTTGACCACACAACAATAGAATCATAACTTGCCCCTTCTATATTGATTCCATTGCGTTTAAAGATATCTGAATTCTGTTTGCTTAATTCCTCCAAATGCTTTTTCATAAATCCAACGAGTTGTTCTTTTTGGCTTTCCAAAGAGTCTCTTACACTACCCCTCATTTCAACACGGCTACTTATAGCGCCTATGCCCTCAATCCAATTAACATGACCTCTATAAGATTCGTTTCCTGGAAGATTCGATATATACGTCCGGGCACTATCAATACCCTCGCGAGCATAAATAATAAGAAGTTGTTTTAACTCGGGGCTCTTATTAGATGAAAAATAAAATAAGGCATTCATATAATCGTCCGTGAATTCAAAATCATGTCGCAACCGAACATCTTCATCCAATATTTGACTCATAATGTATTGCGATAAATTCTCAATATTCAGAATCCGTTTATCCATGTCAGAGACATCGCTAACTTCTTTCATCAACTCATCAACTAAACCAACGACGGTTTGCATTGCGCCTGAATAACCCGGCCTCGCGATTAAGCGATACAAAGGTAGGACATGCTCAACCAAAACATTCATCAGCTTTAGCCTCTTTCCATAATCATCCTGCTTGCGACCTCTAAGTCGATTAGGATTTGCAAAAACCAATTGATGAATAAGGGGTGCGTGTTTAGGATTTTTATCCGCATGACTCAATAAAGTATGAGCCTCCCTCAACCTTCGCTGACTCTTGTGGGCAAAAAGAACATGCCAAAGTGTAGATGGAAATTTCTCTATCCCCAAAGAATGAATAAGAGGTTGGATTTGAACGACAAATTCACGTGTATTCTGGTTTCGCTTTTTTAGCTCATTGACAAAATTAACTTTTCTCCTATTATCACCTTTAAGCCGATCCATTCGTCTGACTTCCACAAGCTCTCGCCGCATGGATTCTCTCCACTCAGCCACTCGCCTATTTCCCTCCATATTCAAATTCAAGTTCTTTATTTGGCGGCTTAAATAGACCTCCAATAATTGAAGCATTCTCTGCCTTCTTTTAAACACATCCCCAAAGGCAGAGCTTTCATCATCCTGACTCAACCAATAGATTAATGTTTCTAAGTCTGCTTGAGAAATATCCGCCTCACCCTTGCTTAAGCCATCAAGCCATGCATTGATATAAGTAGGTAATTCCACCAAGGGAATAAAACCTAATCTACCCACCATATATCTTGAGAAAGGGATTGATGGATGGCGGCTAGTATGGGGTGTATCATTTTGCTTTTGAGCCACCCTCAAAACATCCTCAATGCCTAGTGTGTCGTTGATTTCCAAATAGGCGTCTATGCTTGAATCATATTTATTCAAGCTATCTATTATGATAGATACCTCCAATGCATCGTGTGGCGGCTCATTAGCCATATGTCTATCAATCATCCACTGCCAAATACTGTGCTTAAATAGTTTTTTATTCTTCATTTCATTTAATCTATTTTGAACATAAACTTGAGATTGATTCGTTGTGAATTTGCGCCGCACCTTAGCAGCCTCATCTTGATATCTTTTTTCCCATCGTTCGTTTATTTGATCCAAGAAGTCCTGTGCCAAATCGTATTGTTCATTAGCCAAATAATAATTCATTAGGTGAGTGGCTTCCGTAGAATAAATCTGATTATAATCAAGAACACGCCCCAAAACATATGTTTGCACACGAATGATTCGATTATCAGCCCCATCTATTCGCATCTCTGACATCACCTGTGCTAGACGAATCTGTGCTTCAGCCCACCAGTCTGATGCCTCATTAGAATCAATTTCTCCTTGAATTTGGCGCAAACCATCACGCGCCAAATCCGCTTCACCTAGTTGATGTAATAGGCGTGCCCTCTCTATTTTTTGCAAAGCACCTCTTGTCTCTTTTAAGTCATTCGGATTAGACAGTTCACGAATCAACGTCTTGGCGGCCTCGACCTCTCCCTGGTTCATTTGGTATTGAGCCAATGAATTACGAGCCGCCAGCTCTATTCCAGGATTGCCAAAAAAATCAAGTAATTGATATGCGGTTTGATACAAATTTGCTCTTAACAATGTCTTCAATAGGTACAAAGCATATTCTTCATAATATTGCTTCGTGTAGTGTTCCCAATTGAATCTATGATCAAATATTTTACGAAGTTGTTCCATAGCTTCCAAAACAAACCCCGATTCAACTAAAGTCTCTAAATGCTTTACAGCAAATGACTCACGCATGATATCTTTTGCGACATCATATTCTCCCCTATGCACATGTGCTTTAGCCCTCACGAACGCAACCTGAGCCCTAAAGGATCTCAAGATTTCTTCTCCGATAAAATCACTACCTCCTCCAAAGATTGATGGCTTTTGAGAAATCGCTCGTGCTTCAAGTTGGTCTGCGGCTGTGTTTAGCCCCAATTCAGCCAAATACTCAATTTTGGCCTCAATAGCCTGAGATTCCCAATTTAAGTTCTTCGGCAAGCCTTCAAGACGCATCAGGCTAAACATTAATATCTTAATAAGAGTTTGTTTTTGATCATGGCTCAAAGAACTTGGATCATAACGACGATTTCTTAAGGCGGCGTGTTGTCTGTGCACATTTTCCAACAAATAATCATTTGTCTGACCCGGATTTTCCTTTAGCCTTCTGCGAATCTCAACCGCGTCAATTCCAGCATCTTCCTCAGCCATTTGAAAAGCATCACCCCCCGCCATTCTTGTAGCAGAGGACCAAGACTCGTCAACTTTGTTGAGGGATTCTTCAAAATACTGTATGCGTTTTAAAAATAGATCATCTTGATAAAAATAAGTTAAGTCCCATGCGGCATACTCTGGCTTTGGAAATACTATCGCTAATTGTTGGGTTATGGATAGTTCTTGCATCAACTCAGGTTGATTGCCAATCCAATTTGGATGAGAGGGTCGTAAAAATAATATTTCGGGTGAAACATTTAATCTTCCGAGAGACTGACCCATTATATGCTCAAAGCCCCAAGCCCCATTGTGGTAGAGAAAAATAGAAAGGCCAGCCAAAGTAAGGTCTTTCACTCCCTCAAAATAATCTTGAGCAAGTTGCTCTATTCTCTCCTTATTCTGATAAATCAAATCTCTGAACCCCTGAACATTTTCGACAGAAACTATAATTTGTGGAAAAGCACTCTCAATTTCTTCAGCTGGTCCTCGTGGATCAAAATCTGGATAATGTTCAAAATAAGGCACAACAAACACTAAAGCCCGGGCCAGTCCTGTTTGAATCATCTCAGCAGTCACTTGATCTAATTGGCCTGATTCTAATTCGGCAAACAAATATCGCATATTACTGAGCAATATTCGGAAATCGATTTCAGCGTCACCCATGACTGAATGCAAGTGACTCCCATGCAAGAACACACTCAATGCCAATGCTTGATCAAATACCTGGCGCAAGCGCTCGGATTGCGCACTTTTCTTGGCAATATTAGTTAACTTTGTAGAAAGTTCTTCAAATAATTGGTGTGTTCCATATTCTTGGTAATTCGCGGAGTTTATAAAATATTTGAGTGACAAACCAAATAATGAAACCACACTCATGGGCGTATTTGTTGAGGGTAATTGATTATACAAATCAATCAGAGTTTGCAATTCATCCAATGTTGATTCTTGAATCGCATATTCATCTGAATTATCAATTAACATAATTGCCAATAGCCGAAGCATAGCTTCCGCATCCATTTGCAAATCTGGCGGCGTCTCTATCTCCTGGGGATTTGCTGTTGTGACAAGTGTATTAGAAGCCATCTGCAAGCGATCCGACCTACCAGCAATCAAATCCACAATTTGCTGATACGTTAAATGTCCGTCGCCAGACTCGCCACCCAATTCCACCCGCAAAGCCCCCTCAATCTGACCAATCACCTCGCTCCTAAAATCCTCATACCCCACCCCAAACTCAATATACTCAGTCTCCGTCATTCTTGAGTTAGACTCTCGTTTTAGTGTGTTTAGGATGCTTTGGGCTATTTTTGCTGGATCAAATTCTAATTTATTCTGAAGCGCTCTCCAATCGGCGCTTAAGGCATTCACAAAATCATCATTCAAGAATTGCATTTTGTGAATATCAACAGATTTATCTATTACTTCATGGATAGATTGATTAAATTGAATTCGCAGCACTCTTTCGAACTCTTCAATTGATAATTGATTTCTGTAATTCATGACTTGATTCAAAAATGGAATCCATGCTTTTCGAATTGCGCCTAGTAATATTTTTAATTCTCCTGTCGCCGGTTTGGTGGGGTCATACATATCCTGAATGACCCGTAAACGAATTTGTTCATAAATATACCTCCACTCATTAAGAAGTATGTCGTATTGAAGGGTGTCTGTTTTTAACTTTCTCAACACATCTTCCCTCCGATGTTGAAGTTCACGCACTAAACTCACATCAAGTTCCTTTGTGCGAACTTCCGAAGGCAAATCCTTAAGATCAATTTCTCTTGATAGATGAACTTCAAAAGAGCCGGGCTGCCCTTGTCGACCTGCTCTTTGTTGAATTTGTTCATCAACGGCCTGCGTGGCGCCAATAAAGGCGCGAATGACTTTCAATCCCCCATTGGCTATTGCTTCCTGACTAAGAGGGACATTAACGCCTCTTCCAATAACAGGCGTTCCAATAGTGACTTGACCTGGCTGACCCGAGCTTTCGATAATATTTCTCTCGGTAATAAGTGTTGTGCGGCCGTCCAATACACTAACATCTAAGCCTTCAAAAGTGAGGCGCTCTTTAATTCTTTCGCCGGACTCAATGCTATCGACGCCTATCAATACAGGCCTTCCATTACGATGAGCATCCATCACGGACATCACAATTGCATCTAGCTTTTCTTTTTCTGATTCATAAAGATGAGTGCCTTCATCAATTACAATTGAAGCAACAGATCTGTTCACTTGCATAATGCGCAAGTCATAATCACGCATCAAAGTTGCTTCAACATGAATTAGAGTCCCACTAATCCCCGTCAACTTGGACTGCGTGATCGCCCTCCGGTAATCACCCTGATAGGTTGCCAGACCCCTAATTTCTATTTTCCCCCCAAAGCGAAGCTTTTCCTTCGCAGAAACCATTTCGTGCAAATAACCACCCCAAACATGATCGCGCTTCAATCTACCTGTAAACGGATCAATAATTACAATGCGGTTTGCCTTAACAATATAATCCACATTATTCTTAAATAAATAACGTGCCCTCAAAGCTTGCGCAATTAATTGTTCAAGTTGAATTTTTTTTCTTTCAACCTTTATATAGTCTGCTTCACCAATGAGTTCTTTAATTTGGATTGGCGACAGAAGCGAGGTCGCCCCACGACCAATTCGATCTAATACAAAGTCTTGCCCTTCGATTAATTGCTCAGATTTTTTAAAAATACGCTCTATTATTTCATGAGCCAAATTCCCTTCAGAACCTTCCTCAGGTGGAAGGATAATGAGTGGATCACTCGCCTCGTCAACCATAGCACTATCCATTTCGTCGACAATAATAAGGCCAGAAGACCTTAGTGGCAAGAGCGCTTTGGCTGGGTTAGAGACCAGGTTGTCATGCAGGGCATCGTAAACGGGTTGGCTTTTGACCGCATAAACAATGTCCATACCCCATATATCTTGATGTGGTTTTGGGCGACTATCGGCGGCGGTAACATTCTCGTATTGGCTCAAATAAGGCAATCCTTCTTTACCAGCCTTAGCCTTATCAGGGTCATAAAAGTAATAACGTTTTTTACCAAGCACAACGCCCAGACTCAGGTCAAAAAAGTCGTAGAATGGACCCATCTCAATAGCATCGCGAGCGACCAAATAATCGTTAAAGCCATCAATGCGCACAGCTTCCCCACCTAGAGAATTCATATAGGCCGTTAATGCAATCGCAAGCGTTTTGCCTTCACCTGGTAATTTTTCGACCACCCAGCCTCGATGCATGGCAATAGCTGCCGCTAATTGTTGTTGTGTGGGTCGCATATATTTTTTAATAGCGGGTGAAATTAATACACGGCTTGCTATCTCACTAGCCAAAGCCAATGCAGGTACCAACAAAAGGTCTAATGAAGTGCCTTCTGACGCGAGGCTCTTGAGCTCATTATGCTTGACCTTAAGATCATCCAAAGTCATTTGAGCGAGCTTTTGATCAGCATTATAATGTTCTAGGCTCTGTAGAATTGCGCTTATTTCATCCTGGGCTCTTTTTCTTTTTTGGAGGGTTTCCCAAGCAGAAAGCTCTATTTGAGTCATGCCTGCCATAAGGACCTGTATTTGTTCATTTTCTGAAAGTTGTAAATATTCCTTCTTATCAATACCGTGATTCTTAATAAACTTAGTTAAGTGCACCCGTGAGACACCTAGCAACTCAGACGCATAGGTAATAGAGCCCCGAGCAAGAATTAGAGCTGTTCTGACACCCGCTCTTTCAAATTCCTCCATGTTATTTGGAGGGAGCATGCTAACTATTTGTCCATCAAGCGGAAGCTTGGTGGCTGCGTATTTATTGAGATAGTTATAAAAAGTCGGTCGTGTTACACCCAATCTTTGAGCCGCGTCAGTAACATTACCGTTAACATGACCTAGAATCTCTCGTGCTTGACTATAATTAAAAGCATATTTTCTTACTTTTATATTCCTCAATACATTCTTATACGACTCCTTTGATATGGGCGTCC
>JBLINS010000054.1:0-14231 GCA_047639455.1 Candidatus Omnitrophota bacterium | reverse complement strand
GCGCGTAGCAAGCGACGGTGAGTGGCCGATGAATAAAGAGGCCATGCTACGAACGGGCTGAGTGAGTGAAGCCCTCGTAGATCCCACAGCAAAAGACTGTTCTGGGAGATCCTTACGATGTTGCTACGCACATCTCAGGATGACGATCTACTTTGGCTAGTGCATGCCTGCTGCGGCAAAGCTTGATGCTTTCGATAAAATTGAAAGAGAAACGGAATGACGAGGTGTTAAACAGTTTCGGCGAGTTGTTCGGCGGAGATGACGAGGTCTTCCATGAGCTTGAGTCCTTGATTCCAGAATCCGGGATCGTTTAAGTCTGTATCCATTATACTGGCAATTTCTTGAGGCCTTTTTGACCCACCCAAAGAAAGAATCTCGAAGTATTTAGGTACGAATCCACTGGGAGAAGATTTGTATTGTTGATATAGAGTTAAGACAAAGAGTTGCGCAAAGGCATAGGCGTAACAGTAAAAAGGTGAGTGCACAAAATGGGGTATGTACTTCCAGCCGTGTTTGTAGCCATCCGATAATGTGATGCTATCTCCATAGAACTCAGCATTGGCTTCTAACCAATTCTTATTCAAATCTGCTTCTGATAATTCACCTTGTTTCAAACCTTGCTCATGGGCTCTGAGTTCAAAATCTGTCATGGATATTTGTCGGAAGACTGTGGCAAAGTTATCATCGATTTTGCCACAAATTAGGGATAGACGCTTCTTTGGGTCACTTTCTAAGGCTAATATATGGTCAAAAATCAACATCTCACCAAATACGGAAGCAGTCTCCGCCATGGTTAATGGCGCATGTGTCTCTATAACGCCTGCTTTACGCGCGAGGTATTGGTGTATGCCATGGCCGAGTTCATGGGCAACTGTCGAAACGTCGCGTATATTGCCTGTGTAATTAACCAAAATATAAGGATGTAGATCCGGAGTTGTTGCACAACAAAAACCACCACCTTGTTTGCCAGGACGAATTTCGGCATCAATCCATTTTTTGTCAAAAAATTGTTGTACGATGTCACCCGCTTCAGGGGAAAAAGACCTGTATCCATCTAGACATAAGTTTTTGCATTCTTCAAAAGAATATATTTTTTGCTCGGCTTCCACACTTGCATAACGGTCATAGTCGAATAATTCATCCAAATTGAGCAGTTTGCGTTTGAGGCGATAATATCTCTGCGCTAGGGGATAGAATTTTTTTGAGGAGCTGATCAAGTTCTGCACAATACTCAAATCAGTCTCATTAGATAAATTACGCATCATCATTGGATGGTCAAATGACTTAATTTTCATGGTTGAGCGATGATCGGCCAAAATCATATTGTATATATACGTTAATAAGTGTGAATTATTTTCTAAACCACCCGCTAGACTTGTGAGGGCATTTTTTCTTAAATTTCTGTCTGAAGAATGCAGGTAAGATAAGACTTCTGATTCAGTTTTAACTTGCTTGCTGCCATCTAATTCGATTTCGAAAGGTATTTGGTTAATGGTTTCATCAAATAATCTTGAAAAGGCACCACCGCCTGTATTGCGTTTAATAGAAAGGATTTTTTCTTCCGGCTCACTGAGTGTATGTGGAGCGTAAATACGTATATTCTCTAAAAAATGTAAATCATCTTTGACATTGGGGTTTTGCATCGCAAGAGTCGCCAACTCACTACTTAGGCGAGTCCATTCAATATCCCAAAAGAGTAAATGAGCATTGATCTCAGTTACTTCTTCAGTCATCTTTTGTCGAAAGGCACCGCGCTTAGAGTCGCTAGTTTGCTCAGCAAAGCTTAATAAGGCGAATGTTTGCACCTTGCTCAATAGAGTCACAATTGCTTTGTAATCAGCAATTAGTGAATTCAGCGGGAATGTCTTGGGATCGAATTCTTTGAATAGTGGTTTGTACTTTGATTCAAAAGTTTGTGCTAAATCAGTCGCTGTTTTGAGATCATTTTGAATTTGGGGATCTTCTATAGATGCGTATAGATCTGATAAGTCCCAACGAACGCCCTTGGCTGCATTAATATCCATGCGGAGAATTATAGCATAGCGTTTATGACTTAGGCATAATTAATCCCAAGTATACAAATTTAATACTTAACAAATGCTATTAAGCAAAACAAACAAAAGCACACTTTATTGACAAAACAGGCTTCAAATAATGTTGTGTTCTGAATAATATAGAAATATAATACTCATTCACTTATCAACGTTTATGCCCACCACGTAAAGACGTAAAAAAATCAGAAAAGAACTATGAAATCATTTGCCAAGCATTTTAGACTTGTGATATCGCATGCTTTATTATTGAGCCAACTAGCCTTATTTATTAGCCCTAGTGAGGCCGCCTCTATATTACCCAGTCACAACTGGCAAACATTATCCAACCAAATCAATCTATTGCCAAAGAATATAGCTAAGTTAGATTTGCAATTCCTAGATCCCTTGCTAAGTAACGGTGATAATAATTCTCCTATCGTTATTTTGATTCAAAACCAATCTGAAAATGTGCAAGTTCAAGAGAATGTGGCGCGGATTCTAAGATTTTTGCTAAACAGGATTTCTTTAAAGACCGTCTTTGTCCAAAGCGCCACAGGAGATGTGTCATTGTCTTTTTTGAATGACTTAAGCAAGAGCAACAAAAGAGAAAAAATCGCACATACCTACTTACAAAGCGGCAAATTGAGTGGTGCTGAATATGCTAATTTGATTGATCGTAAAGAACTGATTCTATGGGGCGTTGAGAATGAACACCTGTATAGCCAAGTCCTTGAATTGCAACAAAGTTTGGAAATTGAATTATTAGAAGCTTCTAAGCACTTGGGGAAAATAGAATCAATTATTACAAAAAAAAACGGAAATGGTTGGGTTGATAATGATTATTATGCGGATCGCAATCTATCGAATATTTTGTATCACCACAAACAATTAGATTCGGCTATCAAAGCTTATTTGAAGCATGATTACTCTGTATCAGAGCCTGGTGAATTGGGCCAAAGGTATATGGGTCAAATTGCAAAGCCTTTGAACGTCCTGCTATCTAAATTAGAAAATCCATTTGATAATATATTTATTGTTTCTAAAGCATTCCAGAACATTGATAGCATATGGAGGCGGCTTGTAAGGCTTGAGCGACAGCGTCGTATTGAATTCGTGAATCGGGCTAACGATGCTATGAAAATGGAAGATGAAGATTTTAGTGTATTGATTGTGAATCAAAAACATGTGGACGATGTGATTGCTGAATTTAAGAAAAAATCTATAGCTTATGTGAGCCTTATTCCAGAAGGTAACTCAAATTCGCAAAGTGAAGCAATGCGCATAACAACAAAACCTTTACTTGCTCAGGCAAGAGAGGATCTCAAATTGAATAAAAAGCCAATCATTATGAGTATAGCAAGTGAGCTTGGATCAAAGTCCGAGAATGCTGTAGCAGTGCTTTTGTCACTTATGCAAATGAATCAGAGCACGGGTGATATGCGGACAGAGCAAAGAACTTCGCTCGACACCGCATTGCAAAACTTTAAGGACATAAGCAAAAATGCCAATGCGATGCGCTATAAGTTGTACATTAATATGCTGAGTAGCATGGATAATGCAGACAATTTATCTTTGTTTGATAACCCTTACGCTATACATGATTGGGTCAGACTGTCCTTTATCAAGCATGAAAACTCACTTTTGGAAATAAATGCATTTTTGGATAAAAAACGCATGAGCCTTTTTAGAGAAGCTAGAGATTTGATGCAAGACACTACAGCGATTCAATCAGGCAAACTTTGGAAAGACATACTTCAATTCATTATTATGGATCCAAGCTTGAGTAGCATGGTGATTCGGAATATGGGTGGACTCATTGAACAGTATAGAGTTAAGGATGAAATTATCAAACTCCAACCGGATTGGGACGAGGAGAAGAGACTGGTCAAATTTTTACTTAATAATACAACTCAGTCGGGTTTACCTTTAAGTTATAAGGCACCGGAGGGTTATTGGCAAGATGAGGAGACTAAAGTTGGCGATAGTATTGAGGAGATTATCGAACGACAGGTAGTTGAATACAGCGTCAATATATATGATGCAGCTACATGGCAAATCGCTTTGTCTTTAGTTGATGATCAAGAGCATTATGAAATAGCGCATGAATTCACGCAAAGATTATTAGGGGGCAAATCCGGTAACTTGGCGACAATTCGGGCACATAATGATGTATTTACTTATGGTGATGATGGAGCCAAGTTAGACGAAGATGAGGCGTTCTTCTTTAGAATTATTACAGATCAATTTATTCAAAAAGATCCTAAAGATGATAAAACCATGATGCTAAACTTTCCTAATATGCCCATCTTACACCACGAAGATTGGAAGCCAATTACCGGAGAGCAGGCTTGGGCAGGCGTTATCGGTCCTTTGCAAAGTCTATATTTGAGCAATGATGGCGTTATTCCTATGGATTCCGATGAAATGTATTTGGCCTTGAGTTTGTTAAAAGCTTTTGAGGCCATGACTAGTCCGATAGGAGCTATATATCACGCGCCTCGCGGTACTTTTGGCAAAGATCCAAGAGATATTTCTAATGAAAATAACTTCTCGATGTTAGCGGCCTTAAGGATGATGGAAGAAGTTCTTTTGTCGCATGATGAGATGAAATTATACAAAAGAGTGCATTGGTTGGTCTTGGCTATTGAGGGTTATTTTGGACAATTCGCATACAATGCTGAGGAAGAAGCTTTTTATCAGGGTGGATTATTCATTGAGAATGAATTCATTCCTAATCCAGTTTTTGCGGTTGATTGCCAAACTTGGGGAATTATTGCTCTCGGACCAGAATGGATAGATCAGCAATTTGGAGAAGGCACGGCGTATCGCATATGGCAAACAACAAAACAAAGAGCTGGGTATTTTGATTCGGCCGGTAGAATTAAAGGTGTTGGGTTTACGGATAGCCATGACATACTGTCTGTTGAATGGACTATGGGCGCCATATCAGCTGCCGCCATTATGGGCGAATATTATCAAACCTCTCATCCAGATTGGGCCAAAGAGCTCACGGATGATTCCATGCTCATGCGCCATGGCATAGAAGACTACAAAGTTACACATCCTGATGGGTCTGTAGCTTATTTGTACGCCAGCGAACGTTTCTTTATCCCATTCGGCTGGTGGGCCAATCCCATCTCCAGCCTCGTATCATCCGCCTGGGTCATTATGGACAACCACAACTTCGACCCTTTCATCCTCGGCGGCGGCCCCAACTACCAACCCCAAAAAAAATCTAAAGCAGTGAATCGAGGCTAATCACGATATTAGTTGTTTGGACCAGAGTGATTGGCAGAATTGTTGGTAGGGTATGATTTCAATTCCGTCATTAGTTTGCCTCGCTATGTTTTCTAAACAAACAATAATCGATCGTTTGACATTAGGATGGTCTTTTTTTAATTCCCGAAGTCCTTTGAGGTGATCTTGAGTGATCCGCTTAGTTGCTTTGGCCTCTATGGCTATATCCATATTATTTATAATAAAATCGACTTCTATGCCACTGGCTAAGCGCCAATAACTCATATCATAATATTGGTTACTGTACACACGATATGTGTTTAATTCATGGTGAACCCAATTTTCAAATGCTTTGCCGAATAATTCAGACCCAGGTTCAAGCTTGCCTCTTTTAGCCAAATGATTAACAACTCCAATATCAAAGAAATACAATTTAGGTTTGCCAATCACGCGTCTTTTAGGACGTTTTTTATAAGCTTCTAGAGGAGATGCGAGCATGGTATCGAATAAGATTTGATAATATTCTTTTATCGCTTGACTAGAGACACCACAGTCTCTGGCTATAGTTGAATAATTTATTAATTCAGTATCGGATAATGATGCTGATTGAAGAAAATTTGAAAAAGCAGGCAGATTACGGACTAATGCTTCTGAGGCTATTTCTTCTTTAAGATAGTCATGCACATATGACCGAAGCATTTGCTCATACTTAGAGCTCAAATAGTGCCGAGGTAAATACCCTCGATTTATTATCTTTATAAGATCAAAGTCAGCTTTGAGCTCTCTAGATACTAAGCCATGCAATTCATAGCGCAGAGCTCGTCCACCCAATAGATTGGCATGGCCCCGCTTAACTTTGCGAGCGCTTGATCCGCATAAAGCAAAGACATGGTTTGTGTTCTCAATCAGCCAATGGACTTCGTCTAGGAGAAGGGGTATTTTTTGAATCTCATCAATCACTACAATGGAGCTAGATTTATTTTGGATGAGCTGTTGTCTTAGCAGGCTGGGGTTTTGGGTTAATTCAATAAATAAATCAGTTAGTAGCAAGTCATACCATATGGCTTTAGGGTAGGTGGCTTTGAGCAACATTGTTTTACCACTTTGCCTTGGCCCCCATAGAAAAAAACTATTATCTGGGTTGACGGGAAGATGAATAGATCTTGAAATCATAAACACAGTTTATCATGATAAATCAATACTGTACATTGATTTATCATACATCTACGGAGCTAATTAAAGTAATATCTGTCTATCGGGTCGTTACCCTAATAGTGTCCCAAACACCATTAAAACTCCCTCAGAAGACTATAAAGTCACGCATCCCGATGGGTCCGTAGCTTATTTATACGCCAGTGAACGTTTCTTTATCCCATTCGGCTGGTGGGCCAATCCCATCTCCAGCCTCGTATCATCCGCTTGGGTCATTATGGACAACCACAACTTCGACCCCTTCATCCTCGGCGGCGGCCCCAAATACCAACCCAAAAAATCTCGCAAGTAACCTTAGGTAGTTAATAAATAGTCTGTGTCGTAAGGCGCACTCCAGAAAATAAGAACTACTCATTTTATATAGCAAAAACCCCTGGGACTTTTACGTCACCAGGGGTTTTTGTATGGCGGAGGAAGTAGGATTCGAACCCACGGTACCTTTCGGTACAACGGTTTTCAAGACCGCCGCATTCGACCACTCTGCCATTCCTCCTTAATCCACTCACGACCAATGCCTGACTTTAAATAAACTTCACGGTGTCTGGCACTTAAGAAATCTTTAAAATACTCATAATGAATGATACGCCACGGTCGTCCAAATCTGGTCGACTTTGTTTGACCATGATTATGAAGAATCAATCTACTCTCTGGCGAATCATCATAAGAGCAACCTGTATAAAATTGCTTTCTAATTTCGCTATAAAGAACGTAGGCACAAGCCATGATGTTTACGACCACTCCCTGCCTGCCGGCAGGTGCCATTCCTCCTAAAAAATTAGGTGTTTAGTGTATCGGTCAAATTTCTTGGCAGTATTGTAGCATACGCCTTGGGGAAATGCTTTTTCAAAATGAGTCATTATTGATCCAAACAAAAGAATGATGAGGTATATCTAAGGCAGGCTACTCATCACGTCATTGCGAGCGAAGCGACGCAATCTCGCTTGTACCTTGAGATTGTGCACGGCCTCCACAAAGCCAGGACGCCAATGTCGGTGTAACTGGGGTGAAACCGGCCTTCTTCACCGCTTCATGCTCATCGTAAAGACGTTATCTTAGCAGCTGCTTTTAGGCTTATGCACAGGTCAAATCACCCTCACTACTGATTCATGAGGCCTGATATGACAAAGCTTATGTAGTATGTGGTTTTTGTTAGTTATTGTTAAGAAATTATAAGATAAATTGGGTAGAAATATTACGTAAGTCGTTGAATTTAGTGATCTTATCGGGCATACTTGGGTACTGTTTATTTTTTTGATGTGGATGATTATTTTGAAGGACTTATGCTATTAATAAACTACTTATATAATTTAATATTTATGCCTCTAGCGCCATTGCGGGTATTCAATAAGCCTAATTCGCCTCTTCGCGCTATAGCCTTGGCATTGGCTTTGGTCTTGATGCTGGAACCAATGGTTTTGGCTGCCGGTGATGTGAATGTAACTCAATCCATTATATTGCCCAAACACCCCATTCAACTGACTCTACTCGAATCAACCGCCACAATAGTGGATGCTTATACAGCCATATCCTCTAAGGCAATTAAAGCCCCAACCATAATTTTGATCGAAGATGCCCATGTCAATCCATCGGCACAAAAAAATATTGCTAAGGCGATAGAGTCTATTGTTCAACAAACGGGCATTGAGACGGTTTTTGCTGAAGCCGCCTTTGGCGATAACTCATTAAATGAATTCAGATCCCATGGATCGCCTTTGTCTCGTACGCGTTTGGGTGACCAATTAATCAATAATTCAGAGATTAATGGGAGTGAATATGCGAGCTTGACTACCCCTCTGGATTTTAAAATCATTGGGGTGGAGGATCCAAGCTTATATGCAAAATCATTAGATGTTTATAAATCTATTGTGCAAACGCGTAAAGACTTAGACGCTTATTTGAACAAAATCAAAACAACCTTGAATTATTTAAAGCCCAAAATTATTAATGATACGCTAAATAAATTTGATTCATTGAGATTAGCCTATACGAATCAAGAAATTGCGTTAACTGTGTATTTTGATCAATTAATTGGCTATGCCCAATCTTATGATTTGGATTTGGAAGCGTACGCAGAATTAAATCAAATGCAATCTATACATGACTTTGAAAAGAGTATTGATTTTAATTTGGCGAATGACCAAATTAGCCTGGCGTTGAACGAGTTAAGTCCAGTCGAACGAAATGATTTGAACCAAATTAAAAGTGAAGAGTCTAAGCTTAAAAAATTACATGGCTTCAAAGACGGACATAGTTCCTATTATGTCGCTTTGAAAAAAATCATATTGAGCAAAGACCCTACCCAAGCTAAGTATGATGAATTAAATAAATACTTTGAATACCTTCATGGGGTGAACCAAATCAATGCACAATTAATTCTTGAGGAGCAGCGTTCATTGGAAGAGGCAGTTATTAATGCTATGACTCGTTCCGTTGACGAGAAACGTTTATTAGACAAACAATCCGAATTGGATATTTTATTCAAATTAATCGACTTACAATTAAGCCCAAGCGAGTATGAGCATTATCAAACAATGGTTGGCGCCAAAAGTCTTGTATCTATGATAGCCTTTATGAATCAATTACTCATGCCTATGAGTGCGGATTATCAACGCGTATTATTATACAAGTCTGAATATGAACAATTTTTTGCAAAGGCAGAACAATTCTATGTATTAGCCCATCAGCGTGATGTGAAATTCGTAGAGAATATTCGTGAACATAGTGCTAAGCATAAGATTAGCCAGTCTATATTTATTAGTGGCGGATTTCATACGCCCCATATGAAGATATTGCTTAAGCAGAATCAAATTTCGTATATTCAAGTGCGTCCCAATGTATTGAGTGAGACTAATCATCAGAGGTATGAGGAGCTATTGTTAAATCAAAGTATTAATTCAAATAAGTTCACGCAACAGACTCAAACTAATTCTAGTCATATGGGAGTTTTGCATCGGGTGAGTCGTGATAATTGGCCTCAGTTTAGAAATAAAATTCTGCGCGAATTGGGTGGACATGAGTTAGTCGGGCGGACTTCTACAGGCTTGAACTCAGAGGCCAATCCATCACGAATGGTGGATAGAGCGGATAGGGTGGATGGAGTAGTGAGGGAATCAAAAGTATTACAGGCCAAAATTATGGGCTTTGAGGTGATTGATGAAGAGGCAGGGTGGATTGATTATAGTACAGATTATATAACTGATGAATTGGATTATGAATTGGCGATTATTG
This sequence comes from Candidatus Omnitrophota bacterium, assembly GCA_047639455.1. GTDB lineage: Bacteria > Omnitrophota > Gorgyraeia > 2-02-FULL-51-18 > JAGOUK01 > JBLINS01. The sequence continues at coordinate 4,521 of JBLINS010000054.1, read as the reverse complement.
CGCATGGGAATACTCAGAATAATTTGGACGGAGTTTTTCATGGCTTGACTGATAATAAAAATAGCGTTGTTTTGGATCAGTCTATTGAAGATATATGGAAGGGCGCTAAGGCTTGGTGGCTAACTTATGGGCAGGAGTACATACAATCTCCAGATAACTTTGTTTTCATCACTAGTCCATTACGACGGACGGATCAAACTTTTCAGGTTTATAAATATTATATTGAACAAAGGCTCACGGAAAAAGGAATCACACGTGAAATATCCGCAATAGTTGACGTAGGCGTGCGTGAAATTAATTTGGGGTCTTGGGATGGCTTGACCATTGAAGAAGTCCGAGCAAAACATGGTGATCTTGAATATAAAAAAGCTTTAGCCTTTAGATCCGGAGATGTTTTTGTTAAGCCTGGTCTTCGTGGTGAAGCCTTTGTTGATGTTCTGACACGTACTCGGAATTGGATGCTGAGCAAAAATGAGGACTATGCCGGCAAACTAGTTTTTGTTTTTGGACATGGAATTTTTGAGAACGCAGCTTCAATTGTGCAACGCAATAAAATAGTTGAATTAAGTGATAAGGGTATTGATTGGCGCTACTCACAAGAAACGGTGGGGCAAAAAAGAGGCTTAGTAATTCCAATTAATTTTAAAGACAGAAAATTAGTTATGAATACTCAAGTGGCGCGTTTATTTGATTGGCCTGCATTAGGATCACTAGATGATATTTTTTCAGGTGAAATTAATCCTTGGTTAGTCATCAAGTCTAATTTGAAGTATTGGCTTAAATGGCGTTTGAAGCCAGAGGAAATTGCTTATCGATTAAAGTCTATTAATGTGTCTGATGGCGTGGAATTGGCAGCGGTGATTATGCGCCATATGGAAGCTTACCCAAAGATATTGCCTTCAGATAAACAAGGATCTAAACGGCGTAATGACATCACCGTGGAATCGGACTTCAAGCCCATAAATATAGAAGAAGTTGCGCGTGACTTAAGAGAAAAAATATCTGCTTGGATATTAAAAAAATATTATTACCAACTGCCTGAGCGCAGTCTTCATATGCGGCCTGATTTAGTCGGTTTTTCTACACCTCCGATTACCTCAGGAACATTGTATTTGGGTAATTCTAAGCATATAGCTAATTTCGCACCTTATTTGAGCGGTGTTCCTAAATTAGGTATTGGTTTAGAATCACGTGCCATTTATCAGCCTGATATTGAGCAAATAGCCAATTATTTGGAACGTCTTACACCTCTAAAAAAACCCAATGCAAGAGCACCCCGCATGGCTGGTTTTTATATAAATTTATTAGAAATAATATATGTGACTGAATTGCTTAAATATCAAGGTGAAGAGGATTGGTATTTGAATCCTGGATCTTATACATTGTTCCGACGCCAAATGAATGAAGTGCGTCTGTACGCCGAATCGTATTTCACTAAGGGCTTGAACTTGAGCCACGATGATATTAGGCGTGTATTAGTCGCGATTAATAATACAGAGAGGCGCATAGAAAGAAGTAAGAGTTCGAATTCAGAATTCAAAAATAGAATTGCGCCAATCGAAGCACATTTTGCATCTATTAAGAAACAATTGAATGCTGTCGCGGGAGATGACAGACCCGCGAGTGCTTTGGGTTATGGTGACGAGACGCAAACCCCCGAGGAAGCCGTGGCTGTGATGCATCAATTTCTTGGATTTAATTTTGTAACTGCTGATAAGCAAGAGCGACAATTTGCGGGACTTTCAGCAGAAGTTATTGAGCGACTGGATGAGGTAGACAGAGACGGAGAGTTAGCCGAGGCACTGGATGATTTTTTGCCTGACATGTATGAGCAAATAATTATTTTTATTGAAGAAATTGACTCAGGTGAAGCTGATCACAGAGCTTATAGAAAGACCTTAAGCAGTAGCGCTAAGCACATTCAAACTTTATTAAAAAAATACGAAGACGCTATAAAGCCTAGTAGTAAGCTGGTTGTTCAGGACTTATTAGAGGACTTAATCAATGTCATCGCCCATTTACGCATAGACCAAGCTCGTGCACGTATGTCGGATTTTGATGCGGCTGTGGTTGAGTTGTTATTGCAGTCTAAACTATTAACCTATCAGAATTCGGGACATTTATTATTGTCCGACAGCCAATTTGATGAGTACTTTGAGGCCATGCAATTATTCAGTACAAGATTAGAGCGATATATTAGTTTAGGTACGCCTATTGAATTATCCCATGTGTATGCATTATTAGCTGTTGTGGATGTGCTTCAAAGGCAGAGATTACGCAATTTTGGTGATGCGGATCAATATGCTAAAAATGCAGAAATGGTTATGGTTTCAGAATCTTTAATTGAACTTAGAGATAGGCTGAACGAAGGCGACCATTCGTTTGAGTTTGTGGGTATAGATGATCGGGCGCGAGCCAATGAAATTATGTCTCACTTTGGACATATGAGAAATGTAGCCTTAAGAATATTAAGCAAGACTTCTACTAATCCAGAAATGAATATTTCGACAGTGAGTTGGGCGGATGAGGTGACTTTGGGCGTAGATACAGAGCTCCTATATTTTGACGAAACCACGCCTATAAATTATGAGGATATGATTCAACGCTTTGAGGAACGGGCTATAAAGACAACAGAGATGTTGGAATCAGCCTATGAGGATTATAATCAAGGCGCCATAGAAGCCTTGCAAGTCATACAACAAGAACTGGTCACCATCTTAACTTATCTCCAAATAGACCAAATCCAATCCCGCATGACGGAGGGTGATGCGCCCACAACGGGTGAAGAGGATGAGGCTGACGCATTGATGGGCTCAGTCACTCCAGTTGATGAGAGTCGAGAGGCGGTGGCACAGCTGAGTTTATTGAGATATCAAAATGTTGTTCCTGATACTAAAGAGTTCGCAATAACCCCACCCAGCTTAGATCCTAGATTAGCTCAGAATTCATTGAGCTTAATCAAACAATTCATCTTTGGCACACTCACTTTGCTAGCACCTTCTGTAGCTAATGCTCAAATCCCTTTAGAAATTAATTCAGCGGTAGGCATAATTGAAGCAAGGCGTGTCGGTGAGGCATTAAATACGTTTAGAATCACAACGAATCCTGCCTATGATTTAAGGTTTGGTGAATTCATGGTGAATAGTAAGGACAAGTTGTCGAATAGAATTGAGTCAGATACGGATGAAGTGAGCTTATCCGACTTCACCTTAGACCATCGTCAAGTGGATTACCAATATCAATTGATTGAGCCTGTGGATGGCCGCCCAATAGTGGGCGAATTGAATCTCGACTTGCTTAAGAACTTAGACGTACATGATGAACGTATTGAAGCTTTCTTGATGGGGTTTGTGAATCAATTTATTAAAGAAGGTCAATATGTGAGGGCTTATGGTGGCAATGATTACTTGCGCGCCACAACAAAAAAAATTGCCGAGCAAATCACAACTTTTTATCAATTAGATCAGCATGTGTATTTTGATACATTGGATATAAAAGACGCTATGTATGTGAGTTTGGATAAGCCAGGCGAGGCTGATGCGTCGGATGTGAAGCACTTGAATATAGCCATGCAACCCTATCAAGGTAATTCCAAGACCATAGTGAATTCTATATCTATTGCCAATATGATGTTGGCTACTGGTAAAGTGATTCGACCACAAATAGATGTCAGTAGTGGATTGGTTTATATTGATTCAAACTCTATACCGAATGCTTTAGTGAATATGGTGAATACACTCTATAAATCAGACTCCAAAATTAGAGCTCAACAAGTCGGCTGGATATTAATGGCGAATCAAAAGGCCATGGACTTAATCATCAAACCCCTAAACATTGCTCGAATCCTTAGTTTCATCCAATTCACCCGCCGCCAAGTCGAAGTCATGGCTTAACAATTAGTTAATTCAATAATATAGTTTCTATAGTGTGGGCTTATATAGTTTGTTATATGGTTTGGCCGCAATTCACTGTAAACTATATAGCTCGAGGAGCGTAGGCAACAAAATAGGATGAAACGGGATGAATAGTAGTGAAGAAGAAATGAAATATAGGTTTATGGATGATGCGCTGAGGCAGGCTGAGCGTGCTTTGGAACATGATGAGGTGCCGGTGGGTTGTGTTATTGTGTATCAGAATAAAGTCATCGCTAAGGCCTATAATCAAACCAAAACACTTAAAGATCCGACAGCACATGCCGAAATCATTGCTATCACACAGGCTGCGGCTTATTTTGAACATGAGCGTCTTTTAGACACAGAACTTTATAGTACCGTCGAGCCTTGTGTGATGTGTCTAGGCGCTATTATCCAAGCCCGCATCCCCAAAGTGTTTTTTGGGGCTCCCAATGAAAAATATGGCGCTTGTGGCTCTGTAGTCGACATTATGAAAGAGGGTCGTTGGAATCACCATACTACGATTGAGAAGGGTCTTGAATTGGACCGCTGCCGGGGGCTCATGCAAGCCTTCTTCCAAGCCAAAAGAGCCAAACTCCAATAAAAACCCTCGCTAGCTTCGTTGCAG
>JBLINS010000053.1:0-14358 GCA_047639455.1 Candidatus Omnitrophota bacterium | reverse complement strand
ATAATGCATCCCAGATGGAGTCTAAATAATTCTTAGGTAAGGTGGTCTTTTTTTTATATTAACCAAAAGATGCTACCCAATATTAAGTCCTCGCCTCTACGGGCTGTGGAATCATTCCGAATGGGTCTTTTCTTGTATGTATAGTTTGGCGCGTCCGCGGGAGCACCATGGTTAAAGAGGTCCTGGTGTCTTACAGCACCAGAACTTTCCTATAATGCATCCCAGATGGAGTCTAAATAATTCTTAGGTAAGGTGGTCTTTTTTTTATATTAACCAAAAGATGCTACCCAATATTAAGTCCTCGCCTCTACGGGCTGTGGAACCATTCTGAGCAGGCTTTTCTTGTATACATTGTTTGGCGCGTCCGCGGGACTAGCGCTGCTAAAGAGGTCCTGGTGTCTTGCAGCACCAGAACTTTCCTATAATGCATCCCAGATGGAGTCTAAATAATTCTTAGGCAAACCCTCGTTTGGCGCCCAGCCAAACTCTTATCTAGGCTACCCGTATAGGACGACGCAGTCGTCTCCTCAACAGGCGCCTTTATCTACCCAGTAGATAAACAGCCCAAACTTCTCATGGGATGTGTTTTAGAGTCGGTGAATTCGATCGCGAAGCGGTCAAAGAACGAATCAGCTCCTATAGTTTTTTCTCCACATTTAGTCCCTAGCGAGGCGCAAGTAAAAATCATGCGGGAACAATACACATTGGTATGTGACCCCATGATTTTTGCGCAGCAACGAAGTTAGGGGCTAAATGTGGAGAAAAAAATGGGCGGTAGAGGACTCGAACCTCTGACCCCCTCGGTGTAAACGAGGTGCTCTAACCAACTGAGCTAACCGCCCTAAAAATAAAAAGGGGTGATGTTTGAAGAAAGCTTCTCTACCGAAGGTAGCATAAGACTTCTCGAATGAGCTGTAGTCTACCTATTTTTTGAAATGAGGTCAATAAAGTAAGGTGTGTACTAGGGAAGTCTTTTGCTTTGAGATCCTCACGGTGTTGCTACGCATACCTCAGGATGACAGACACACATGGATTTCGTCACTATCGACTGTCTGCCAACAAGCAGACTCACGATGACAAGCTACTTGATAGTGATTTTTTCAGCGAGAAGTAGGGCTGAATTATTGCCCACTTCCAAAAAACCACCTTCTACCTGAAAGAACTTCTCAGACTTATCAGCTTCTTTTAAACTGATTTCGCCGCTGGTCAAAGGTGTCACAAGTGGCGCATGACCAACTAGTATGCCCAAATAACCGACAACACCAGGTGCGCGCAAATGAACGACTTCACCGGCATATATCGTATCTTCAGGAGTAACAATACTTAGTTTAAAAGTTTGCGCCATGATTAAACGGTAGCTTTCAGCTCTTCTGCCTTTTGGATTGCTTCTTCAATATCGCCCACCATATAAAAAGCTTGTTCTGGCAATTCATCCATCTCACCATCAACAATGCGCTTAAAGCTACGTAAGGTATCTTTGAGTTTAACGTATTTACCTTTCATACCAGTGAACTGCTCAGCCACGAAAAAAGGTTGTGATAGGAACTTTTGTATTTTACGAGCTCTTTGCACAATTAATTTATCTTCGTCTGACAACTCTTCCATTCCAAGAATAGCGATAATATCCTGAAGCTCTTTGTAGCGTTGCAATATACCTTGCACACGTCTGGCAATACTATAGTGTTCTTCACCTAATGTATTTGGATCCAGAATTCTCGACGTAGAGTCAAGTGGATCAATGGCTGGATATATACCCAATTCAGCAATTTGGCGCGACAATACTGTCGTGGCATCCAAATGTGTGAACGTTGTTGCAGGTGCCGGATCAGTCAAATCATCAGCAGGTACATAAATAGCTTGAACAGATGTAATAGAGCCTTTATTGGTTGAAGAAATTCTCTCCTGCAAAGCACCCATTTCTGTCGCCAAATTAGGTTGATAACCAACAGCTGATGGCATACGTCCTAAAAGGGCAGATACTTCAGAACCCGCTTGTGTGAAGCGAAAGATATTATCGATGAAGAGAAGCACATCTTGTTTTTCTTCATCTCTAAAATGCTCAGCCATACTAAGTGCGGTTAAGGCAACGCGTAAGCGCGTGCCTGGCGGCTCATTCATTTGACCAAAGACTAGGGAAGTTTTGTCGATAACGCCCGACTCACTCATTTCTAGAAATAAGTCATTACCTTCACGAGTTCTCTCTCCAACACCACCAAATACCGAGAAGCCACCATGTTCAGACGCGATATTTCGAATCAATTCCATAATAACAACGGTCTTGCCTACACCTGCTCCACCAAATAAACCAACCTTACCACCTTTGGAATAAGGTGCTAATAAATCAATGGCTTTAATACCTGTTTCAAAGATTTCGGTTGCAGCCGTACGATCTTCCATTTTAGGTGCAGCATTATGAATGCTGGCTAATTTGGTAGGTTTAAATTCGCCCTTACCATCAATAGCTTTGCCCAACATATTAAACATACGGCCCAAGGTATCTTGTCCTACAGGCACTTGTATGGGGGACCCGGTATCAACTGCCTCGACTCCCCGAACCAAACCGTCTGTACTAGACATGGCAATACAACGCACGACATTATTACCCAAATGCTGTGCCACTTCAGAAGTGATTTCTTCACCCGTCGTTTTATTCATAACGACAATGGAGTTAAGTATATCTGGTAACTTTTTATCAAAGCGAACATCTAAAGTTGGACCTACAATTTGAACTACGTGACCAATATTTTTAATATTTTGATTTTTTTCTTCTGACATTTTTTTCTCCTTAAAAAATATAATTCATACATACAATAACTTAAATTACTTTGCGATAATCAAAACTCCTGTCATCCTGAGGAGCGCGGAGCAGTGACGTAAGGATCTCACGGCAAAAATATTTTCATTGCTACGCATGGATCCTGCTGCGCGAGTTCTGGGAGATCCTTACACTGCTTGCTTCGCGCAGCTCAGGATGACAGTGCCCAGCTTCCCGCAATGACGTCCTAACTTAAAGCGTTCACTCCGCCGATAATTTCACTTATCTCTCGGGTAATCATGGCTTGACGGACTTTATTACGTTGAAGCGTCAAGCTATCAATAACATCGCGACCATTGTCGGTGGCTTGTTTCATAGCTACCATTCTTGCAAAGTATTCTGCTGTTACGGAACTCAATAAAAGAACAAAAAAGCGTTGTTTGATAAAAATTTCGATAAGTGTTTGCAGGACCTCAAGTGGATTAGGTTCAAATATGTATTCCGTATTATTGGCATCGTCTGCTTCAGCATTGAGATCCATCAAATAAGACATGTCTAAAAACTTTTCAAACTTAACAATTTGGACGCCTACTCTTTCCATTGAAGACGTTACCCAACGAATCGAATCATATTCACCCGAGAGGAATAAATTAATGATTTCATCTCGTTTAGCCGACAATGAATCGGGTGTGAATGCATAACCAAGCCCAACCCAAGAATCATGAATTGGCCATTCTCTTTTTTTAACAAACTTATAACCTACTTTACCAATTGGATAAAGCACAACCTCGTGTTTGGATTCTGTAATGTATGCAGATAGGCGCTTTGTCACAGAAGAGTTAAACCCTCCGCACAAACCTCTATCGCCAGTCACAACAATGAGTAATTCTTTTTTTATTTCGCGCTTTTCAAATAATGGTATTTGGCTAACGAGATCTTCGGAAACAACATTGGATATCAAGCGCTCCAATACCTTGTAATAAGGTAGAGCTTTTTTATTACGCACATCAATTTTCTTGAAGCGAACGGCCGAAATAAGCTCCATTGCTTTAGTGATACCTTGTATATTCTCGACACTTTTGATGCGTCTTCTTAATTCACGTAAGGATGCCATTAGCTGATCTCTATATACCTATAATCTAATTGGAATTTACTTCCAATTGGTGGCCTTGAATGCCGCGCCGGCCTTAATTATTTTATCTTCGTCTTCTTCGGTCAATTTGCCGGAAGTTTCGATATCATGAATCACATCCGTATATTTTTCATCCATAAATGCTAGAAATTTAGTTTCAAAATTAGCGATTTCGTTTATTTCAACATCATCCAATTGGCCTTTAACACCCATGAATATAATCACGACTTGATGAGCAACGCGGGATGGTTTGTATTGGCCTTGTTTCAAGATTTCAACCAAACGTGAGCCACGATTAATTTGCTGCTGCGTAGCTTTATCCATATCAGAACCAAATTGAACAAAAGCAGCTAATTCGCGGTATTGCGCCAAATCTAAGCGCAAAGTACCAGCTACTTTTTTCATAGCCTTAGTTTGAGCATTACCACCCACACGTGATACCGATAAACCAACATTAATAGCAGGTCGCACACCTGAATGAAATAAGTCACCTTCTAAGAATATTTGACCATCCGTGATTGAGATTACATTGGTTGGGATATAACCAGATATATCACCCGCTTGTGTTTCGATAATAGGTAATGCAGTCAAACTACCACCACCTAATTCATCACCTAATTTTGCAGCGCGCTCCAAAAGACGAGAGTGCAAGTAAAAAACATCACCTGGAAAAGCCTCACGGCCTGGTGGACGTCTAAGAAGCAAAGATAATTCACGATAAGCGACAGCATGTTTAGACAAATCATCAAATACAACTAAGGCATGTTTACCATTGTTCAAATATTCTTCAGCCATAGAGCACCCAGAAAATGGCGCTAAGAATTGAAGTGTTGCAGATTCGTTCGCCGCCGCCATAATGACCGTCGTGAATTTCATCGCGCCTTGCTTTTCGAGCAAATTAACAGTCGATAAAACACTAGAGGCTTTTTGTCCAATAGCTACATAAAAACAATAAACGTCTGTATCCTTTTGATTAAGGATCGCGTCAATTGCAATAGCTGTTTTACCAGTACCACGATCCCCAATAATCAATTCGCGTTGGCCTCTACCTACGGGTATCATTCCATCAATAGATTTAATGCCGGTTTGCAATGGCTGTTTAACAGGTTGTCGTTCTATAACACCCGGTGCCTTAATTTCGATCGCGCGTGTCCTATCTGTCACGATGGGGCCTTTGCCATCTAAGGGTTGGCCTAAGGCGTCGACGACACGGCCTAATAAAGCGTCGCCAACTGGCACAGATGCAATGGCGCCTGTACGCTTGACCATTTCGCCTTCAATAATACCTTGAGAATCACCACAAATAACAACACCCACATTTGATTCTTCCAAGTTTAGGGCTATGCCTTTTTTGCCGCCAGCAAACTCAATCATTTCGCCCGCCATAACATCGTCTAACCCGTAAACACGGGCAATACCGTCACCTACAGATAAAACTGTACCAACAGATTTCATTTCGGTATCTGTAGAATAGTCATCAATTTCTTTTTTTAATATCGTTGTTATTTCTTCGGGTTTTAAGGCCATGGCGAATCCTTCACTAAGTAGAATCGTTTAGTTGATTTTGGTTGCTAATAATTGTTTCTTAATTTCTTTCACACGTGAGCGTATAGATGCGTCTAATACACGGTTACCTATCTTTATAACGGCACCACCGATTAATCGTTGGTCGACAACAATGCTCAAGTCTATCTCATGATGCGTCATTCTTTTAAGAGAATCTTCGATTTTTTTAAGAAAATCTCCAGATGGCGTGTCTCTTAGTTTAATTTCGCAAGCTACAATACCACGTGACTCCGTTTCCAATTTTCTATAAGTGTCCCCAACCCCAAGTAAGATATCAATGCGTGATTTCTTGAGTAAAAGGTTAATGAAATTGGATGTTAACTTAGAGGCAAAGCTCTCACCTAAAGCATTAATAACTTGCCGTTTTTGTACTAGTGGATATTTTGGATTACATAAAAATTCTTTAAGCCCTGTACTCTCAAAATGCTTCTCAAGAGAGTTCAAATCTTCTAGAACTTCAGACACAGCTTTATTATCTTGAGCCGATGCGAAAAGCGCTGCTGAATAACGTTCAACGGCTATCGCGTCCACTATTTCAAATCTCCAGCTTGCTCCAATAGCGTTTCGATGAATTTTTCATTCTCTGCGTTCTTTAAGTCTTTTTCGACTACTTTGGACGCAATATCAGTCGATAATTCAACAATTTGTCGACGCATGACTTCTTTGGCTTTATCCATTTCTTGAGCAATATCTTTTTGAGCGCGATCAGCAAAACCACGCGCCTCTTCTTGAGCTTTGATTCGGATTTCGCCAGCAACGCGTTGACCTGCTTGAATTGCTTCCTGTATTTTTTTACGCCCATCCTGGTCTATTGACTGCATTTTTACCTCATAGTCTTTTTTCAAATCCTCAAGTCCAGTTTTACTAGCTTCTGCATCATCCAAAGACTTTTGAATTGCAGCTTTTCTGTCATCGATAATTTGAAAAACGGACGCAAAGGCATATTTTTTTAAGACAATAAATACCAGTCCAAACGCTAAGAACTGCGTCAGGATTTCTGGTATTGCGTCTATGATGACTTGCGTGTCCATATGATTTAAGCTATTTTACCCATTAATACAAAGACAACGATTAATGCATAAATTGTCAAAGCTTCGATTAAGGCACAACCGGCCATCATATTGACGAGAATTTTGCCAGAAGCTTCGGGTTGACGACCAATTGCTTCCATAGCGGACCCAACTGCGCGTCCAAGACCTAATCCAGATCCAAGGGCTGCGATTCCTAAACCTAGTGGTAAAGATAGTGCTAACATTGATGATGCATCCATTATGAATACTCCTCCTGATTTACTCGTTTATTGAAATTATGCATGTGCTTCTGCGTGTTCTTCTTGATCATGCGGAAGCATCATAGCAATATATACCGTTGTTAAAAGTGAGAATACAAAAGCTTGAATTAAGCCGACCAAAATTTCTAAGAATAAAAAAGGAAAATGAAGTGGGACACCTATAGGAATATGAAGTGATTTAAGCATACTCAAGCCAAGACCTAAAAAAACAGCTACCAGAATATGCCCCGCCATGACATTGCCGTATAAACGAAACATTAAGCTTAAGGGCTTGCTGAACTCGCCTAATATATGCAATGGAAAATTCAATGGTAACAGAGCCCAGCCAATGACATCTTTAGGACTGCCCATTAAGTGAAATATATAACCACCCAAACCATTCTTGGTTATACCGACCCATTGGACATAGAAAAACACACATATAGCTAAGGGTGCGGTAGTGGTGATATAGGCGGTGGCTGAATTCTGTAGAGGCACTAAGCCAAAGAGGTTAGAAACCAAAATATAAATAAATAAAGCGCCCACGAACGGAGTGAATTGCCGACCGCCTTGGCCTGTAACGCCACAAACTAAGTCATCTAACCACATAACAACAGACTCTAATATGACTTGTAATCGGCCAGGTACTAATTTCATATTCCTATAAACCGTAAGAGAAAACCAAGTGATCAAAAACACAATAATCGCGCTATAAATGACTTTTTCGTAATGTAGAAGTTGACTAGCAAAAGATGAGGGCTCAAGCGCTTTGGCAATTAAAGTAATCCAATTAACAACATGCGGCGAACCATGCTCGGCATGTTCTGCATGCTCAGCCACATGTTGTCCAACTTCAGCGGCATGCTTAGCTACTTCGTGGTGAGCTGTTTGTGTTAAAAGAAATAAGTTCATGATTTTTCGTCCAATGGCTTTGCTGTAGCCAGGACCCATCCCATAATTAGCATATATATAGTTAAGGTGAGTAAAACACCCTCAAATCGCATACCTGGAAGAACAAGAAACGCTAAACCAAGTAGGTATAAAAGCGGAAACTTTATTAGGCAATTAGTAATCCATTGTTTACTCACTTGCCCATCCATAGCCAAAAAATAAATCTTAGCCATACTTAAGCTATTCAAGAACAACCAGAGCATCGCTACCCAAACACCTAGTAACCAAACTCTCAAACTCGTAAAAACAAGGATAATGCTAAGCGCTGCAATAGCAATACAAGAAAATCGAATAGATCGGCCAAATGAGCCTTGCCAGAAACGAGTCCAATTCACTTTTGAAGCCTTTTTACTTCCTTAATCAAGCGAACCACCTCAATGGATGCACCCACAAATCCTAATAGCATGAGGATGAATTTAGCATAAGGTTCACTTCCCCAGCGACCATCCACCCAAGTTCCAAGCCAAAAACCAAGTAAAGGACCACCGGCTAATAAAAATGGAATTGATGACAATATCCCCGCCTGATTAATACTCTGCATAAGTTCCGACTTATCTTTATTCAATGAATTTTAGCACACTTTAGCAAAAATAACGCTCTCAACACTCAATTTAAACAATTCCTTAGATTTTGCGACTGCCAGGTTTCACTAAAGGTGTTGTTGTTTTACACTCTGGACACTCTGACTCTGGCCAAGCCGCCGCTAATATTCTCAAAACAGCCGAAAATGGAATATCTCGGCCTAATTTTGCTTTTAATTGTTCTACCACAACTTGATGATTTTCTTCAGACATACGATTGGCTAAACATCCAATGGCAATAATATTACCTTTTGTATTAGCCTGTATATAATCCACTACTTCAAGTGTTGATTTGCCTGTAGTCAAAACATCTTCAATAATGATTACATTTTCATTGGGTCTAATTTCAAAACCACGCTTGAGTTCAAAAACATTATTCACACGCTCCAAAAAAATTGAACGCGTATCAAATGCTCGCGCAACTTCATTACCTATAAACAAACCGCCCATGGCCGGAGCTAGAATCACATCCGGCATCATGCCATCAGGTAAGCTGGCCACTATTATTTTTTCTAGAGCTTCACCAAATTGTTTGGCTATATTTGGCCATTGGAGTAATTTGGCGCATTGAAAATACTGTTGCGAATGTAATCCGCTAGATAAAAGAAAATGCCCATTCAATAAAGCTTCTTTTTCTATAGCAATTTGCATTAATTCTTCTGACATTTCATTCACCTTTCTATCTACCATCGTCATTGCGAGGCCGTTTTTTGGCCGCGGCAATCTAAACTCAGTAACTTATTTAACCTTAGATTGCCACGTCGCTACTACGTGCTTCTCGCCTGTCTGCCGACAGGCAGGCAATGACGTGCCCTAGTTAATTTAGTCATTAATAATCTCTTGAGCAGCATCAGCGGGATTTGGCGCTTGTGTGATCGGACGGCCAATCACAATATAACTAGCTCCATTATTAATCGCTTCTTGCGGAGTTAAGACACGTGTTTGATCATGTCGATTCGCATCCTTCGGCCTAACTCCTGGAGTGACAATCACAAAATCCTTGCCGCAGGCATCGCGAATCATTTCGGCTTCATGGCCAGAGGCTACAACACCATTAAGGCCGCTTTCTATAGCAAGCAAAGCTAATGTGGCCACCTGTTGATCAACCGCCTTAGAAATATTCAATTCGTGTAAGTCTGATTGGCCCATACTAGTTAATACAGTCACGCCCAAAAGAATGGGTTGATGCTCCAAGTTCGAAATAGCTTCACTAGCTGCAAGCATCATTTTGCTGCCACCCATAGCATGCAAATTAAGCATAAACACACCAAGACCAGCTGCGGCAGTGACAGCACGCGCAACCGTGGTAGGAATATCGTGATACTTTAAATCTAGAAAAACTTGCGCATTATAACCATGTATCATACGCACAACTTCAGGTCCTTCAGCTGTGAATAATTCTTTACCAACTTTGAATGTAGGCACAATACCAGCTAATTGTTTCACCAAAACTTCTGCATCTCTTAATGATGGTACATCTAAAGCGACTATTAATTTTTCTTTCATGAATTACAGCTCCACGGAACCAATGAGTTTTTGAATGCTCTTGATTTTTTTTGTTTTGAGATACTGATTAAGACCTTGAATGATTTCAGGGCAAATATGAGGATTAATAAAATTAGCTGTGCCAACTTGAATAGCACTTGCTCCAGCGATAATGAATTCCAAAGCATCATCGGCACTTGTAACTCCACCCATACCCATAATAGGAATGGATACAGCTCGATACACATCCGAAACCATGCGAATCGCGATCGGGCGGATACAAGGACCGCTAAGTCCACCAGTCACATTACCCAAAACGGGTTTACGTGTATGTATATCAATTGCCATGGCGCGAAAAGTATTGATCAAGCTAATTCCATCAGCCCCACCACTCTCTGCGGCTTTAGCCATCATAGCAATATCTGAAACGTCGGGGCCTAATTTTGCGGATATGAATTTCTTTGTTTTTTTACGTACAGCCTTAAGCACAGACTCAATCAAATTAGGGTCATGTGCAAACATCTTTGGTTGTGAAGCCTGATTACCTGTACCATATTTAACATTCGGACAAGATAAGTTCAATTCGAATCCAGCTATGCCTTTAGCTTGATCCAATGCTGCAACCACCATTTCGAATTCTTGAATGGAATAACCCATCACGCTAACAATAATCGGAATCTTTAATTGAGCCAAATATGGCATTTTGTCAGACAAAAAGCTTTTGACGCCCACATTTTGCAAACCAATCGCATTTAGCATACCTGCAGGCGTTTCATGTATGCGCTTGGGTGCATTACCTAAACGCGGCTCTAGAGTGATGGTCTTGGTAACTATTCCACCTAATTGCTCAACACGAAAAAACTTCTCAAACTCAGTAGCATAACCGAATGTACCCGAAGCAACCAAAACAGGGTTTTTGTATTTTACTTTGCCTAGTTTAATACTCAATACGCTCATTTAGCTTTTTCCCATACAATTTGAGCCGCATCAAATACAGGTCCTTCAGTGCAACTCATTGCATAACGCGTTCCAGATCCAGCCTTTAATTCAATAGCACAACCAATGCAGGCCCCAAAGCCACAAGCCATAGGTTCTTCAACACTAACTTCACAAGAAATATGATATTCGCTAGCCATATTTGATACAGCTTTGAGCATGGGTGTTGGGCCGCAAGTATATATGTGCGCAGATGATCGTCCATTAGTGATTTGTGATTTGTTTTTATTTTGTAATAGTTTTTTAAGCGGGTCGGTAACAAAACCCTTATGGCCCTTTGAGCCATCATCAGTCGATAACTCTACTTTAAAACCCAATTTACTAAAGTCTTTATGGCAATGTAATAAAGTTTTATTTCGTCCACCCAGAATAATATGAATGTTTTTCTTAATTTTGGGCCCATGTAATTTAAGTAAGGTTTTAGCCAAATGATATAGAGGTGGAATACCCACACCACCACCAACAAGAATAATATTTGTATTTGGATCTGGCGCATTATTAGGTATTGACCAACCATTACCAAATGGACCTAAGACATTTAATTTATCGCCTTTTTTCTTTTGAGACATAATCTTGGTGCCTCTACCCACAACTTGATAAAGGATATCCACTGCTGTTGCTGTTTGATCCAAAAAACTAAAAGGTCGGGGTAATAGCGGGTCTAGGGACAATTGATCACAAAATGAAACTTGAACAAATTGCCCAGGCTTAGCTATGCGTGCAATAGGTTTGGCTTTGATTCTAATAATATAATGGTCTGGAGCAATTTTTTGATTCGAAAGGATTGGGCAAGATTCTATATTCAAGCGGGGGTTCATTACTTAATAACCACCGCATCTTCTGAGTGATATTGTTGCATCGCGCGAACATGCAATTCTTCTTTGATCAATGTTTGGATAGCACTCACGGAAGCTTTGGCTCCAGCCATAGTCGTGATGCAAGGCACACCCTGACTTGTTGCTGTTGACCGAATAATGACTTCATCTTTACGTGGCTTGCTCCCACTAGCTGTATTAATAACTAAGTCTACAGCTCCTCGGTTGATTAAGTCTAAAATATTGGGGCTGCCTTCAGAAAGTTTTCGCAAAGACTTGGAATAAATATTATTATCACTCAATACTTTTGCTGTGCCTTGTGTGGCCACAATTTCAAAACCCATTGCATCTAAGTCACGCGCTATCTCAACAATCACGGGCCGATCTAATTCTTTCACACTTAAAAAGATAATACCTTTTTTAGGCAAGACTGTTCCTGCTGCTATTTGAGCTTTGACATAAGCTCTAGAAAAACTTCGATCGACACCCATGACCTCACCTGTTGACTTCATTTCGGGTCCCAAAATAATGTCGACACCTCGGAATTTGACAAAAGGCAAGACTGCTTCTTTAACACTAAAAAACTTAGGCTCAACTTGTTGAGTGAAGCCTAATTCGGCTAGTTTTTTTCCAGCCATTACTTTGGCGCCGATTTTGGCCAATGGGACGCCTATGGCCTTGGACACAAAAGGCACTGTTCTGGATGCGCGTGGATTAACTTCTAATATAAATATATTCTCACCTTGTGCCGCGAATTGAATATTCATTAATCCAATCACGCCTAATTCTTTAGCTAATGCTTTGGCTTGCTCTTTGATTTGGCTAACAATGCTTTCAGACAAAGAATGTGGTGGTATGCAGCATGCAGAATCTCCGGAATGCACTCCAGCTTCTTCAATATGTTGCATCACGCCACCCACAACGGCCATTTCTCCATCAGCAATCATATCAACGTCAACTTCTATGGCATCTTGCAAAAAGTGATCAACTAGCACAGGTCTATCAGGCGAAATCAAATCAGCCGAACGCACCATATATTCTTCGACGCTTTTGTCATCATAAACAATTTCCATAGCCCGACCACCCAAAACAAATGATGGTCTTAATAAAACGGGGTATTTGATTTTGTTGGCAATAAGCTTAATGCCTTCAACATCGAATGCGGTATCACTCGGCGGCTGCTTCAAACCTAATTTATCTAACATGGCTTTGAACTGAGCTCTATCTTCTGCCCGCTCTATAGCCGCAGTTGGCGTACCAATAATAGGCACTCCAGCTGCATGCAAACGCGGTGCTAAATTAAGCGGTGTTTGCCCGCCATATTGAACGATAACGCCTGTCGGTTTTTCGACATCAATAATATTCATCACGTCTTCAAAGGTTAGCGGTTCAAAATATAGCCGGTCCGATGTATCGTAATCAGTTGAAACGGTTTCGGGATTTGAATTTACGATAATGGTTTCATAACCAATTTCTTTTAATGCATAGGCGGCATGGCAACAGCAATAGTCGAATTCAATTCCCTGACCTATGCGATTGGGGCCACCACCCAAAATAATGATTTTGGGTTTATCACTATGTTTATATTCACTTTGTGTTTCATATGTCGAGTAGTAATAGGGTGTAAAAGCTTCAAATTCAGCGGCACATGTGTCCACTAATTGATAAGTTGGCGTCACGCCCAAATCAATTCTTATTTTTCTAAATTCAATTTCTGTAACAGAAAATATACGCGCTAATTGAACGTCTGAGAATCCGAATTGCTTCGCTTGCAAAAGAGTCTCTTGGCTAAGCGCAATATGACTTGAAGCCATAGCCTTAAGCTCTAATTCCGTCTCATGTATTTGTAATAAATTATCCAAAAACCAAGGATCAATCAAAGTTAATGCATGTATTTTTTCAAGGCTATAACCCTCTTCCATTGCTTTTTTAATAAAAGCCATGCGCTCTGCATTAGGCTTGCTAAGCCTTTCATCTAATGGGATGCTATCATTTTTAATGACTTCAAATCCATTCAAGCCTGTTTCCAAGCCTCGCAAGGCCTTTTGCATCGACTCTTTAAATGTGCGCCCTATAGACATGGTTTCGCCAACAGACTTCATTTGGGTCGTTAATTCAGTCAAAGCGTCCGGGAATTTTTCAAAGGTGAAACGAGGTATTTTGACCACACAATAATCTATTGAAGGTTCAAAACATGCAGCTGTTTTTTGAGTGATGTCATTGGTTAATTCGTCTAATGTATACCCAATAGCTAATTTGGCCGCAATTTTAGCTATAGGAAATCCAGTGGCTTTGGAGGCTAGGGCGCTAGAACGTGATACGCGCGGATTCATTTCAATCACGACCATGCGACCGTCTTTTGGATTAATTGCGAATTGAACATTCGACCCACCCGTTTCAACGCCTATTTCGCGAATACAAGCAATAGAAGCATCGCGCATATGTTGGTATTCTTTATCAGTCAACGTTTGTTGCGGTGCCACCGTGATTGAGTCGCCCGTATGAACGCCCATAGCATCAATATTTTCTATAGAACAAATAATCACGACATTGTCTTTTTTGTCGCGCATCACTTCCATTTCGAATTCTTTCCAGCCAACTAAAGACTCCTCAACCAATACTTCTTTAGTCATCGATAAAGATAGGCCATTAGCAACAATGCGAATCAAATCTTCATCACAATAAGCGAAGCCGCCGCCCGATCCACCAAGCGTGAAGCTTGGCCTTATAGCTAGTGGATAATTTATTTCTTTAGAAACAGCCAGGGCTTCCTCAACTGTATGTGCCACACCACTACGTGGCAAGTC
>JBLINS010000052.1:0-14520 GCA_047639455.1 Candidatus Omnitrophota bacterium | reverse complement strand
GTAAGGGGGTCATAAGGGGGTCAAATCGTAATTTGGCTACAATTACATTTGAGTAGTTTGATTATGGGGCCGAGCCCCTCTATTAGTTTTTAATTTAATTAATTAAGATATGTGCAGATAGTTGTAAGAGCAGGCATATATCAGTCCATTGAACTACATGTAAATGTAGCCAAATTACGATTTGACCCCTTTTCTTTTCTTTTCAAAGAAGCCACACATGAAGAGCCCACACTATCCCCAAACACAACTCTCTGATACACTATGCCGATGCAATCACTCAAAGTCGTATATTTAGGTAATATCATCAGTGTAGCCAAGGAACTCCGGTCCATGCATGGGGTGGAGCTATTGGGCTGCATATATGAAGATAAAGATGACGTTAATGACTACGTCGCCTTATATAGGAGGCATGCTATTCGCTCAACACGTTTAATAGACAAAAGTTGTCTCCCAGATGCCCTAGAGAGCTATGGCTCTTTTGACTTAGGCTTAATAGCTAATTTTGGCATTATTCTCTCAAACGACCTCATTAAGCGAGCGAAATACGGCTTTGTCAATGCCCATCCGGGGCTCTTGCCTCACAATAAAGGCAGGAATCCAATTGAATACACCTTGAACAATAAAGAGTCACAAACGGGCATCACCCTACATCAAGTCACTACCCAAGTAGATGAGGGTCCCATATTAGCCACGGCTAAAATAGACGTTCATCCAGAGTCTAATGTCTCAACTCTGGGACAACTTCTTTACAATCAAGCCCCATCATTATTCCAAGGTTATGTTCAACGACTTTTGAATTAGGTCCTTATTCTTAGACTCATTTTCTTAGTTTAAAGTATTCATTTTTATCACCAGTTAATATACAGAATGCATAGATAACTAAATTTTTCACGCCTAACAACCAGCGCTAGTGTCTTTAAAAAAATCTTATACAAGATATTGATTGTAAGAAATGCTTAAAGATATTTAATATTTGACAATAATGTAACTGGACCCTAGACTAATAGAGCGTCACTTTGACCCTAATCAAAAACAGATGATTAAACATAATGATTAGTTGTAATTAAAAAGTGGCAGAACATAATTAAACGACTTTGAGTATTCAAAAAGTAAGGAGTAGTTCAATGCAACAAAATATAGACGAAGATGTTTTTACCGTACCGGAATTAGCAAATTATCTGAGAATGAAACCTATTACAATCTACAAGCACGTTGCTGGGGGCAAATTGCCAGGATTCAAAGTAGGCTCACAATGGAGATTTAAGAAAAAAACCATTGATTTGTGGATTTCTGACCAAGAGAAGAACAATTTCACTTACAAATCAGTTAAAGTTAATTAAGCCAATACCAAGCTAAGCTTTGCAATGAAACGGGGACTTTCAGCATGAAGCACAACGCCACACTTAACTCTAAATTCATCCTATTATCACTCCTAACAGTTATGTTAGCTTCTCCAGCATACGCCGTCGGCTCTGCTGGTATAGAAACTAATATTTATAGCACGCGAACTGCAGCACGTGCTAACGCCGCTGTCGCTGATCCCAGAGAAGCCTCAACTATCGCCTTCAATCCAGCCGGTATGACTGAAGTAACTCCTCGGGAAGTTGTTTTTGGATCGACCTTTATTGCGACAGATTTTGACTATGATGGTAGAGCTGAGGGTCGTGGCCAAGAAAGTGCTTCACGAAATATCGCGCCCATTCCTCATTTCTACATGACCACAGACACGCCTATTGAGGATTTATATTTAGGCATTGGCGCTAATGCCCCTTTCGGCTTAGTCGCCCGTTATTCAAGCGTAGGTGCTTTTCAATACATCGCCCATTTTAATGAAGTTAAGAGCATGGCGTATACAGTCTCTGCAGCATATAAAGTGAATGATGCATTTTCTATAGGGGCTGGATGGACTTACATGGACCTGTCCCTATACCAGACCGGTAAGTTTAATAGGACTTTGGTGGCCGGAACACCTGATGATGCACCCTTTGAATATAACGTCTCAGGCCCGGGCCAAGGTTGGAATGCTGGTTTCCTTTGGAAATTAACAGACAAGGGAACAGTTGGCGCTTATTATAGAAGCGAAATAAGAAATCATATGCAAGGCGAAATGTCGACTCACAATTTAACCGGTAACTTGGCGACTGTTTTTGGCACAGGTGGTGGTAATGTAACGAGTGCAGACACTGATATAAGTTCCCCATCAAATGCAACCATAGGATATAAGTACCAACTAAACGAAAAGACAGATTTGGAATTTGATATTGGCTGGACAGGCTGGTCGTCCAATGACACCCTAGAAACAGACTTTGGAACATCCAATGCTGTATTGGTTGGCTTTGAAGAAATTCATAGAGATTGGCATGATACATGGAGTTTTCATTTAGGCGGTAGTCACGTCTTAAATGAAGACATGACTCTGTCCGCAGGCTACTTCTATATGCAAAGAGCAGTAGGCAATGGAACTTATACCAATGAAGCGCCCGACGGAAATAGAAACGGTTTCAATATTGGCTTTGCTAAAAAATGGAATAATTGGGTGATAGACTTTGGGTATTCAGCGGTAATAATCGGCGAAATCCGCGTTGAAAACATCAAAGGCAATACCAATAATACAGACATTGACGGAACTTATAAGGGCTTCGCCCAAGCCATCACAACAGGCGTTAGAAGAGCGTTCTAAATAATATGAATGAATCAAACATAAGAACTTAAGGATTATAATTCTCGATGAGTGCTGACGTGCGTACAAAAAAATCGGACTTATGCTTGGCCTAATAGTGTTAATTTTTAACAGAATAAGAAATTGAAACTGCATGAAGAATTACAGACTCATCTGATATTAATGTAATAAGCGTTGACCTAAAACTGACGTGTGTCTTGGATATAAAAAATATTTTTAAGCAAAGGTAATACCAAATACTATTTATATTAGTAAAGTACGTAGCTTCGAAATGTGTTAGTGAATTGAAATTGTTAGATAAATGATGATAGAATTTTAAACCAAGTGAGCTCTATGGTAAGTGCATACATTATTGGCCTCGGATTTGTTTTTCCGCAAGGTGTGACTATTTCATCTTACGCTAAGCAGATATTTACACCCGAGGCATTACGCAGGAAAACTTCTGTGACAAAATTAAATGGCTCTACTGTGACATTCGAATATATGCCTATTTTACGAGAGTCGTTAGCGACCCAACTAGAAGAATTCGATTCCAGAAAAATGGATCGGAGCACAGAATTTCTCACATGTGCAATGAATGCAGCGCTCGGTAAATTAGGTGCAGTTGCTAATGACCTAGAAACAACGTCAATTAGAACTGGCATTGGCAATAGCATTGCTTCGAGTTTAGTGCAATTCGAGAAAAGTATTATTGATTTTGGTCCTAGGCGATGTGACATTGGTATTTTTCCCAATACAGTTATGTGTGCTCCCAGTAGCAAAGTTGCAATCGTGAATAAGGTTAGAGGCGAGAATACAACAATTTCTAGCGGCAAATGTTCGGGCCTGGATGCTTTGGGGCTGTCATTCTTTGAGATTGTTAGCACTGGATCCAGTCTGGCCATTGCAGGCGCCACAGATGCGCTATCGACTGATGTTTTACTTTCTTATGCGGAAGAAAAAATAGTCAGAGATTTTGAAAAGACATCGCTAAGCAACGCTGCTGATAAAGATACATTTATCATACCTTCAGAAGGTGCATGCGTATTTATGCTATCTTCGGCCAAATCTTTAAAAAGCAAAAACACACATCCACTGGCCGCGATTGTCGCATATAGAAGCAATTACTCACCTGGCAAACATGGCGATATCCCTGGTCGCAGCGCTGATATATATAGCCTGATTGATACCATGGTTGATTGGGAAATATTTGATAAAGAAAGTGTTGATTATATACTAACGTGCACCAACAAAGATTCGTGGGAGGGACAAGCGATTAACGATTCCATAAATCGTTTTTTTGACTCAAGTGGTAGCGGCAATGTCATACTTAGCATCGAAAATAAAACTGGTGAGGCTTATGCCTTAGCGGGGGGTCATCTAACTATCTTTGCCCTAGGATTATTTGATGGAACGATAACCAGGCATGATATTAAAGAATTGATTGTGGATAAAAGCATTGCTGAACGACAGCATTGTTCTCAAGATGTAAAACGTGTTTTATTACTATGTTTGGACGTTGCTGGCCACAATTCAGCGATCATCATAGATAATATTTAATTAAATGAGTATGTTGATAGGGAGATTAAAATGGAAATAGAGATGAGTATCAAAACACTAGCTTCACAAATTATGAAAATTAAACCTGAGAATATCAAGGACGATGAAGATTTAGTTGAAAAACATGGGATGGATTCAATGTTGCGAGTAGAGTTGATGATCGAACTTGAAAAGGAATATGACATTGAAATCCCAGATGATAAATCGATTGAATTACGTACGGTGTCAAAAATAGCTGAATTTGTAAAGCATGCTAACTGTCAAAAATAATAAGGTAAAAGTATTTGTGACTGGTCTGGGAGCTGTAACTCCACTAGCCAATAATGTCCCCGACACATGGGACAAACTAGTTAGAGGCTGCAATTCCTCTGCCGCCATCACAACATTCGACACTGGTCAATACAAGCATTCTGTTGGCTGTGAGGTAAAAAACTTTAATGAAAGTAATCATCTCTCCAAAGTAGAGATGAAGTTATTTGGTAAGGCTACTCAATTTGCTTTAGAGGCAACCACTGAGGCGCTCTTGGATGCAAATTTGAAAATAGGGGATGATTGCGATCGTTCTCGCGTAGCGGTGGTTATAGGCACGACATTTGGCGAGGCTCAGATTCTAGAAAATTCAACCCATCTTTATTATAAGAGTCCCATGCTTAAAGGTACTAATAATAGCTATTATAAGCTACGACAGTATCGCCCACAAATTCTAGCAGCCAATATTGCAAATAAATTTGGTTGCGCTGGACCAAACTTTGTTGTTCCAGCCGCTTGCGCGGCGGGTAATTACGCAATTTGGTACGCTTCAATGCTGATAAAATTGGGTCTGGCTGATGTGGCAATTGCTGGTGGCGCCGATCCATTGTCTCATGTAAGTTTTTCTGGATTTAGTCGGCTAGGTGTAATGTCATATAGTAATTGCCGTCCTTTTGACGCAATGCGAGAGGGGATGCTAGTTGGGGAGGGTGCGGGGATTTTAATCCTTGAAAACTCTGCGCACTATAAGACGCGTGTCAGCAAAGCCTATGCTGAGATAGTTTCATGTGGGATAAGTTGTGACGCGCAACATATGACAATACCAAGCACGACGGGTGTAAAGGCGATGATGGATTTGGCGTTATGCAATGCAGAACTGTCTTCAAAGGAAATAGATTATATATGCGCCCACGGTACAGGCACCATCATGAATGATAAAATTGAAAGTCAAAGTATCAGGGAAATTTTTTATAATAAGTCTAATCCCGTGCCTGTTAGCTCCATCAAATCTATGATTGGGCATACAATGGGTGCCGCAAGTGCCATCGAGGCCATTAGCTGTTGTAAGGCGATAGAAACAGGAATTCTTCCCCCAACAATTAATTATGAAAACCAAGATCCCGACTGCGATCTAGACTACATTCCTAACACACCTCGCAGAAGGAAGCTTAACTATGTACTCAACAATGCAGCGGCGTTTGGTGGTAATAATGCAAGTTTGTTGTTGGGAAGGATAAATTGATGAAAGATGCTATTTTGAGGCTAACGGACTTCTCCAGTTATTTTCCCAAAAAAATTATTTCCAACAAAGACATCGTTGAGGAAATGGGGTCTGCTCTAAACCCGTTGATTATTGACAGGGCCGTTGGCTCTAAGAATAGACGGGTAGCCACCCACGGCGAGATGTCATCGGATATGCTTTCTGTGGTCGGACTAGATTTGCTGCGTAAGTCGGGTTTAAAACAATCAAACATCGGACGCTTGATTTGTAGCGCTGATCCGATGGACCAGGCGGCTCCAGACACGTCCGTTATTGCTCAGAATAAAATTGGATTAAAATGTGCCGCTCATGGAGTATCAATGTCCTGTGTTGGTTGGATATGTGGCATATCTAACGCAATCGGGGTTCTTAATTCTACCGAAATATCAAATATTATGGTCTTAGCGTCTTCTACGGTGGGTTCCAAATTTTTCTTTGAGAACCCAATGCATCGCTCAATCTTTGGTGATGGTAGTGGCGGCGTAATCATTAGCAGTGATTCGGATCAAGGTGCAGAAATTCTCGGGATAGACATCTGCACCTTTGGTCAATTTCATTCAGATATTTATGGACCTTTATCATGGTCTGATGTTCCGGCAGTGATCCCCGATAAATTTAAAAAAACATTTTATATGAACATTGATAACAGGGTCTATTTTGACGCGTTAGATAAATATGTAAAACCATTTTATTTTGACTTATTGAAAAGGTCATCCATTTGCGTTGATGATATAAGCAGGTTCATCGTACATCAGGCTAGCATGCCAATATTTGAACACACTCTTAAAAGTTTTGGAATCCCCTCAAGTAAAACAGCAAACTACTACAAAGATTATGGCAATACTATATCAGCCGAACTTCCAAGCGTGGCTCATCTTGAGCTAGAATGTGGAAATATTAAACAAGGTGATATTGTGATGTTTCTAACTTATGGAGCTGGATTTACTGGAGGAGCTATGATTGTGAAGTTTTAATGAATTATTATGCAGCCCCACCCATTGTTGGCACGTTTGCCTTTGGATTGCTCAGCCTAATCGTCTTCAGCTCTAAGCCCAAGACTAATGAGAAACTATTATTTTCAATACTCTGTTTGGAGACTTTTTTTTGGCAATTAATTTGGTTTATATCGTTTTTTCTTACAGATTCAAATCATATATCATTAAGTGCAAAAGTCGCATATATCCCAATTACATTCCTACCTTTTACTTTTTTTCATTTCATTGTCGTTTCAGTCAAACGACCCTCTGATTATTATTTAGTTCGCATATTTTATGCGCTTGCAATTATTCTCGTAGCTTCGTTGTTTACTACGAATTATTTTATTGTTGGGCACAATCAATTTGAGTGGGGCAATTTCGCAGCTGCAGGTCCTATTTTTCCAGTTTTTACTATATGCGCTATCGCAGCAATGCTACGAGGGGTGTATATTTTGTATGATTCTACACGAAAAGAAGCAAGTTTGTTCAAAAGAAATCAGAAAAAATACCTTCTGTTTGGATTATTGCTTTACTTCTTTTGCGTAGTAGATTTTCCACAGGTTTATGGTTACTCGGGCTATCCGATTGGATCTATCTTTTTCCTTTTGAGTTTTTCCCTGATTTCATATGCAATAACTGTTCATAACATATTGGATATAGATGTACTAATTAAGAGAGCGACTGTTTTTACCGGCCTCTTCATATGTAGTTACGGTGTTTTGTCATTCTTTGTATTACTGGGTCAAAAAGTTTTCGAACGCGTATTTGGTTGGAGCGATTGGGTTGCCTTATTGCCATCAGTTTTATTAATAACGATTTCGTTAAGGCCTTTAGAGGAATACCTTACCGCTGTTACAGATAGATATCTTTTCCAAAAAAAATATGATTACAAGGAGCTTTTACGGATATTTACGACAGAAGTCATTACTTATTTGGAGCTCGATAAGGTTGCTGTTAATACGGTCCAAGGCCTAAATAACATAATTAAACTAGAATCAGTTTCAATATGGACATTGCGCAATGATAATAAAATATTTGACCTCATGTCATACGAAGGTAACCCGCCTATTGAAAAACAAATAAGTTCAGAAAATAAATTAATATCACAGCTTAATAAGACACTTAAATATTCATTGCGAAGCAGCCAGGCAGTTGGGGGGAATTCTGATGTTGATATATTGAGCGGCTTTAATATTATAAGTGCGGAAGTACTACTGCCAATTATATTTAGGCAGGACTTAGTAGGCTTGATAGCTCTGGGTCATAAAAAATCTGGTGATGTTTATAGGGCCGAGGAGCTGCCCTTGTTGATGTCGATTGCTAACACAGTAGGAATTGCCATATCTAACGCGAAATTATACACAGAACTCTCCACCATGCAGGCTGAGGCAGCGCAAAAAGACAAAATGGCAGTTATAGGCACACTTGCGGCTGGAATTAATCATGAAATTTGTAACCCTCTGGGTATTGTGCGCGGTCAATCCGAAATGTTCCTCCTTAATCAAAAAGATGGCCTCTTTGATAAATTGTCGCCAGAAAAAGTTATTGCTCAAGCAACCAAGATATTTGAAAAAGTTATTAAAGAAACTGATAGAGCCACTGGTATAACCAAGCGATTGTCCACTTTTGCCAAGCCTAGTAATATGTTTAATATGGAACCTGTTCAAATCTCGGCTGAAATCAATGAAGTTCTAGAACTCCTTAGGACTGAAATGCGAGTGGACAATATCATTGTGAAGAACAAAATCCCCGCAGACTTTCCTTCAATTATGGTTGATAAAAAACAATTGCAACAAGTTACTTTTAATATTATACGTAATGCGGCTCAAGCCATGCCTGAGTCTGGTGAGATCATTGTGGGCGGGAGTCGTAATGGCACCAAAGCGTCAGTGAGTATACGCGACACTGGTCACGGAATATCAGAAGATAAATTAAAAAATATTTTTCATCCATTTTTTACGACTAAGGACCCTGGCAAAGGCACTGGTTTAGGGCTATTCATCGTCAAGCAAATAGTTGAAAAAAATCATGGAACCATACATTGTGAGAGCGAGTTTGGTAAGGGCACGGTATTCACTTTAACATTTCAAATTGCTAAAGAAGACATGAATTCAACTGATAAGGTAGAGAGCATTGCATAAATTAGTTACTATTGATGATGAGCCTGAATTCGTGGATTTTATTGAGAGTTATTTTGAATTGAGAGGCTTTGAGGTCCATAAAGCACATAATGGAGAAGCTGGATTGAAAGTCATAGATCGAGTTAAACCTGATATCGTTCTCCTAGATTATAAAATGCCAGGTATGAATGGGGCTCAAGTGTTGACGGCTATTAAGGTCATGAACGCGTCTCTCCCGGTCATTATGATCACAGCATCAGAAGGATTAGGTGAGACTAGACAAAAATTATCTGATATTGGGGCATATGCTACATTTGATAAACCCATATCGTCACTTAAAGACTTAGAGAATACAATTAAAGAGGCCTTAAATCATGAGTGAAGAGAAGAAGTTGATGGTCGTAGACGATGAAGAAGAAATATGTAATTTTGTCAAAATGTTCTTTGAAGCACGAGGCATAACCGTACGCCAAGCCAATAATGGTGAGGAGGCTATAGAATTAGCCAAAACTTACCAGCCCCACGTCGTCCTCTTAGATGTTAATATGGGAGATGGAGACGATGGGGTAACGGTATTGCCTAAGATCTTAGCTGTATCAGAGAGTTCTCGCGTTCTCATGACTACAGGTGTCGATGATGAAATGATGATAGCCAAGGCGAAAAAATTAGGCGCCGTGGACTATATAACCAAACCACTCGTCTTAGAAGACTTAGTGGCCAATGTCGGAAAGCAATTTGAGCAAATGAGCGATGACTAAACGATATAACCGTACCGATTTGACTGACGCCATGATCGCGGCATCTAAGAGCATGATAAGGGTCAAAGACCCTGTCGTGCTCATGCGCCTAATCACTAGATTCATAGATCGTCAAATAGGCGCTGCTCACGTGGCTATGTTGCTCCACCAAAAAGAAGATCACTCCTACGTTCTTATTGACAGCAAGGGTGAGGCTGGCAAAAAGATACCCATTGGCTATATTCGCGTTAAAGACGATTCTGCAATGATTACTTACTTCAATTCTGGCATCACAACAACTAAGGGTAGCCGGTTTCACCGCAAAGAAGCTATTGTCTTATCTGAATTAGAACATATCCAGAACTTTGAAATACTCGTCAATCGCAAAGAGAGTATGGCCATTGCAGTTGATTCGATTAAGAAACAAATGAATTTATTCAAGGCTTCTGTATGTGTGCCAGCCTATTACAAGAATAACTTAGTAGCTGTGTTAATGCTTGGTAAACGGCTTGATGATGAAAAGTATGATCAAGAGGAATTAAAGGCATTCTCAACTTTAGCAAATGATGTAGCTATGGCTGTAACCAATGCAGGTTTAATTAAAGATTTGACCGATTCCCTTGAGAGAGAACATGAATTATTGGTTGATACTGCTAGCGCATTGTCATCCGCTATTGATGCAAGAGATCGGTACACCAGAGGTCATAGTGAGAGGGTTGCTCACTATACGTTGGTGATTGCTGCAGAGATGATTACCCGTAATATAATTCCATTTAGCCGCGAATTCTTAGAAGCAGCTCAATTGACCGGCCTTTTGCATGATGTGGGTAAGATTGGCATCAAAGACGAGATTCTAAACAAACCATCCAAACTCACTTTTGAAGAATTCACGACCATGAAAGAGCATGTGAATATTGGCATTAATATCCTCAAACCCATCAAAGGTATGAAAGAAATTGCCGATGGAGCTAAATACCATCACGAAAGATGGGATGGCTCAGGCTATCCTTTTAATCTAAAAGGTACCGAGATACCTTTATTAGGCCGCATAGTCTGCGTAGCAGATTCGTATGACACCATGGTCACATCTCGCCCTTATCAAGCAGGGCGCACGCCACAAGAGGCTTTTGATGAATTGCAAGCTTGTGCTGGCAAACAATTTGATCAAACGATTGTTGATATCTTCTCAGATTTGTGGAAAACAGGCGCTATCAAAAAGCGCAATTACAAAGACTTCAAATTCTCCCAGAGATAGAACTACTAACTATATAGTTTTGGCGACTAAGCTGAGAATTGTTTTGGAGTCAAAGGGTTTGGTGACGTAGTCGGAAGCTCCCAAATTAATCGTTTCTTTAGCAACATCCACACTTTGATAACCAGTCACGATAATGACCTTTTGCTTGGGGAAGGCGGCCTTGATTTGCTTGAGTAATTCTAAGCCATTGACCTTAGGCATCTTTAAGTCCAATAGAATGAGCCGAGGTGTTAAATCGTTAATCATATCAAAGGCATCAGCTCCATTGCAGGCAAAGGCTAATTTGTACTGATCTTCTAAGATTAGCTGAAACGAGTCTCGAACTCCTTGCTCATCATCTACAATCAATATGTCAATGGCTTGGGTATCAGTCATATTTATAATGTCATCGGCGTTGTTATGACTAGGCAAATAGACTTAGAACTAAGGGTATTTGCATAGTGGTGGGGAGTGGAGGCATTAAAATATAATGAACTATCTTGACTCACTATTTTGGACTCATCCTTAGCAACTACTGTAACTTTACCTTGCAATACATATAAGAATCGTTCAGTGCCAAGAGGTAATTGTTCTTCGGATGTCTCACTCTTGGGCTTGAGTGTGAGTTTAATTGGCATCATTTTCTTTTGAAACATTTGTTCGATGAGGATTTCTGAGACGGAGCCGCCTGAGTGGCTAAAGAAGGCTGATATTTCCGCCTTCTTCTTTTCATCATCGTCATTAAAGGCTTTTTCATATAAATCGGGCAGATTCACATCGAGTACTTTGGCTATAGCCAAATGGGAGGCAATGGTGCCAGTCATTTTGCCATTCTCTATACGACTTATTGTCGCTACATCAAAGCCAGTTCGCGTTGCCACATCATAGAGTGTTAGGCGTCGTTCTTTACGTAATTTTTTAATATTAGTGCCTAGTTTCATAAATAGTTTTTCCTCACCTCTTGCAGTAGTATAATGAATATTTGCACAATCTTCAAGTTCAAAGACCATTTATTAAAAGATTTTATTTACCCAGTATATCAATTCTGGGTAATCTTGCGCAGATGCCGTAAGATAGGTTCCTATATGCTACAGAATATTCAACCATACCCATTCACTTTATCCGGAGTACTGACTATGATAAGTAGTTGGACCCTGGCTTATATCGTATTTAAACATAGCCAACCCCATTCAGCTTCACGTCTATGGGCATATTTTTCTATACTTGTTGGGATATGGGGCCTGGGTATTACTGGCGGGACCTTGAGCCCCACCCCAGAAACAGCTCTTTTATGGTGGAAATTTGGTAATTTGGGCGTGACATTGATGCCCGGCATGTTTATTCACTTCACATACTCATACCTTGGTATTACTCGCCGACGTGTCGTCACTTTGGGTTATGCTTACTCAATATTCTTTTTGATTAATATATTTTTCCCTTTCTTTATAGTTAAAAGCGTCTGGGTTTTTGATTCGTATTATCATTTTGGGCGACCGATGACCCCAATGTACCTTTTTTTTACCATTACTTGGTTGTCAATCATCATCTATTGTCATATTGAATTTCTATTAGCCTTACCAAAACACAAAGGCGAAAAAAGAACTCAAATCATTTACTTTTTATTAGCTACCATAATAGGATTTGTAGGCGGTTCGCTTACGTATTTGGTTGCAATGAATACGAGTTACTACCCATGGGGTAATTTTTGTGTACCTCTGTACCCCATTGTTATGGGCTACGCCATTGTGGTTCATAAGTTAATGGATGTGAAGGTTGTTATTTCTAAGGCCCTGTTTTATTCAATATTCGCATTTGGAGTATCGTTCACCTATTTGTGCAGCGCGAGCTTTATACAAATGTTATTCCCAATAGAATTCCGCTCAAATTTAATGTTGAATATAACCATACTGGGATTAATACTCATTGCTCTAAAGCCAATAGAGAGCTTGCTAAATAAATATCTTCAAAAAAAATTCTTCAGAGGAACGATTAGTCAAATATCTCAGCAAAATGAACACCTCGAATCCGAGCTAGAACGCAACCAACGCCTCAAGTCAGTCGGCATATTAGCCGCCGGTATGGCGCATGAGATACGTAACCCCATACAATCCCTTAAAACATTTGGAGAATATCTTGACAAGAAGTATGACGATAAGGAATATAGAACCAAGTTCCAAAGTCTGATAGCCAAAGAGTCAACGCGTATAGAAAAGCTGACAACCGATCTTCTAGACTTCTCCAAACCTAAAGAACCCAATAGGCAAAAAACTAACTTAGGCATGATAATCAATGAAGTCATTGAGTTAGTCTTCAATCAACTCATGAAGCAACAAATAACCACTAAACTCAATATGCCCCAAACATCTATATACGCGACCGTAGACTCAGACCAAATCAAGCAAGCCCTACTCAACCTCATCATTAACGCCAAAGACGCCATGCAAGACTCCGCAACTAAAGAATTAACCATTACCCTCAAAGAAGGGGTGATTGCCATCCAAGATACAGGCTGCGGCATATCTTCTGACAAAATACCGCACCTATTTGACCCATTCTATACGAATAAAGAGAAGGGGACTGGATTAGGTTTGGCCATTACACATACTTTGATAGAGAAGAATGACGGTAGTGTTGTGGTTTCTTCTAGGGTGGGTGTAGGCACTAGTTTTATGATTCATTGGAATGGTGACCTTTAGTGGAATTTACTTTCATTGGATTGACAGGTTTATTTAACTTCCTAGTCTGTAGTTTATTTTTATGCCTATTGTTTAGGTACGCTACGCAGTCTAAGCTAGTACGCTATTATTCATTGTGGATGTTGACGATCGCAATCTATTCATTTTTTTATTTTTTATGGCAGTCTCTACCCGGCTTGAGCGTCAAGATTAGTTGCTTCAAAGGCTTGATTGGCGCAGCCATATTAATCAATATTCCAATGATGCATTTATGTGAAGAGGTATCAGGGAGAAAGCGCCATACTAATTGGATCATCGTACTCTTTGACATATGGAATACCATATTCTTTTTTACGGCTTTTGGACCATTCTTTGAATACTGGTCTTTTAAATATAACTATGGTTATTGGCCGCATCCATCAACCGTTGGAGGCGTGTACATTGCGGTCTGGTTTATTCAGGTTTTGTATATATTTGGTAATCTATATTTCAAAGGAGTGTTATCTGATTTAGAATCGGTTAAATCAAGGGCAACCATAGTATTAGTCGGTTGTTTTCTTGGTTATATGGGTGGGGCTTCTAATTGGTTCTTGTGGTATGAAATTAACTTCCCTCCATACGCTAATTCTGGAATTACAGTTTGCGCTGTCATTATTGGGTATGCCATATTTAAGCATCAAATTTTTGATGTAAAGATGCTTATTCGCAAAATCATATTTTATTCCATTTCAGCCATAGCGATGTCCATTCTTTATGTGACAATTGTATTCGGCGTATACAGATATGTATCTACTGACATTGTCACAAACCCTTCGTGGACGAGTGGTATCTGCATGATCATTTTTATTGCAATTACGATCAAGCCTGTCGATTTATTGCTTCAGCAATATTTGGGGAAATTATTTCTAAAGGGTTCCGTTGAAGATGTGGCGATGTATAGGGAGGCATTGGAAAATCAGCTATTGCAATCAGAGAAGCTTAAATCCGTTGGAATTCTCGCGGCCGGTATGGCCCATGAAATCCGCAACCCCATTCAATCATTGAAGAC